>JAITWC010000064.1 GCA_031285485.1 Alistipes sp. | reverse complement strand
TTCGCAACAAGTTTCCTGTTGATTGCCCGTGCGGCTCGCACCGCAGCAGCCGAACTCGCCCTTGAGCGAGAGTTTGTTTATTATCGGGTCTATGGCGAACAGTATGCGCACCTCGTCGGGGTCGATGCCCTGCCTGTCGAGCCGGGCGAGCATCATCTCGGCTACGCGGCGGATGCCACGACCCTCGAACACGAGTTCGACGGCGCCGAGGACTATGCCGTCCATGAGCGCGTCGAGGTCGGCGGCCGTGAACTCATCGCTCCCGATGCGGAAACCGATCGAGTCGCACCCGGCGGCGAGCGCGGCGAGGGCCTCGGCGTTGGCGGTGCGCGGATCGGTCACCGCGACGGTCTGGTGGACGCGCCACGCGTTGTCGGTGCGGGCGCCCCTCACGAAGGGGTATTCGCCCGGCGCGGAGCCCAGAAAAGGTACTTTCGCAAGGTCTTCGGCGCGATAGTAAGGGCGGACGCTGAAGCCCTCGGCCGTGCGCCACACCAGCTTTTTGTCATAGTCGGCCCCCTTGAGGTCGGCCGCGATGACCTCCTCCCACTGCGCGGTCGGCACCGGCGGGAACTGGTCGAAAAGCCTCTCTTTTGTGTTGTCTGACATAGCGGTCTGTGATCTGTTTATGTTTAGAGTCTGTTTATGTTTCGCGGAGAGTGGGCAAAGTTAGCAATAATTTATAAAGAACGCACCCCGACTGTTTTTTTGATAACAGCCGGGGTACGAAATCGTGTTCCGTGGTTCCGCGGTTCAAAACGCACCCGTGACAAGCATCTCAAGGACGAACACCACGATCCCGGCAACATAGCCTGCGAGCGCCATCAGCGAAAAGTTCTTCAGATACCACATGAAGTTGATCCTTTCGAGGCCCATTGCGACCACGCCCGCCGCCGAGCCGATTATCAGGATACTGCCGCCCGTGCCCGCGCAGAACGCCAGAAGCTTCCAGAACACGCCGTCCTGAACGAAATAGGCGGCGTAGGCGGGATCGACGCCCGCGGCCGCAGCTGCCGCATCGGGCAACGGATACATCCCCATCGACGCCGCCACCAACGGCACGTTGTCGATGATGGCCGACATGAGGCCGATCAGAGTGTTTATCAGGTAGACGTTGTGGACACCGCCGTCGAGAAACGCCGCGAAACCTCCCAACACCCCCACCCCTTCGAGCGCCGACACCGCCATCAGGATGCCCAGAAAGAAGAGGATCGTGGACATGTCGATCTCGTGGATCACCTTCGAGACGCGGTTCTGGGCCTCGGTGGGTATGTCGCGATGGTATATGTAGATGATCTCGGTGACTGTCCACATTACCCCCAGCGCGATTATCATCCCCATGTAGGGCGGCAGGCCCGTCGACGCCTTGAACACCGGCACCATCAGCAGCATCATCACGCCCAGCAGAAGGATGAACAGGCTCTCGCGGCCCGTCACGCAGGGTTTGTCGGTCGACACCTCGTCCTTGTAGTCGGGCGCGGTGACGATGCCGTGCAGAACCCGCGAACAGACCGCCGCCGGAATGACGACCGAAACGAGGCTCGGCAAAATGAGCGTCGAGATGATCCCGCCCGTGGTGACGTTGCCCCGTACCCAGAGCATGATGGTGGTGACGTCGCCGATGGGAGACCACGCACCGCCCGCGTTGGCGGCGATGATGATCAGGCCCGCAAAGGCCCACCGCTCTTTGTAATTTGCGAGCAGTTTGCGCATCAGCATGATCATTATGATGGTGGTGGTCATGTTGTCGAGCAGCGCCGACAGGAAGAAGGTTATCACGGCGATGATCCACACGAGTTTGACCTTGTTGCGCGTCGTGATGCGGCTCGTGATGAAGTCGAATCCGCCGTTGAGGTCGATCAGCGAGACGATCGTCATGGCGCAGATCAGGAACACGAGTATCTCGCACGACGAGGCAAGAGCGTCCCACACGTCGGCGTTGACCGTTTCGGGGGTCTGGTCGGGGTGTACCGTGCCGCCCCACAGCATGAACATTGTCCACAGGATGCCGCACATTATCATCGCGATGGCGGCCTTGTTGATGCTCGTCCGGTGTTCGAGGGCTATGAAAACGTAGCCCGCGATGAAAACGGCGATCATGAATAGAGTAAGCATGGTTCGATGAACTTTACATTGAGCGCAAACTTAGTAAATGTTTTTGTACTTTTGTTCCGCTTGTCAATACTTATGTACAAAAATCTCAACACATATATCGGGCTGTTGGAGCGCGAGGGGGAGTTGGTGCGCGTTGCCGCGCAGGTGTCGCCCGTGCTGGAGATCGCCGAGATCACCGACCGGGTTTCCAAATCGCCCGGCGGGGGGGGCGTGTTGCTGTTCGAGCGGGTCGAAGGGAGTGTGTTTCCCGTGGTTACGAATCTTTTCGGGTCGGAGCGGCGCATTGCTCTGGCTCTGGGGGCAGGGTCGCTGGACGAGATTTCCGGACGGCTCGACGGATTGCTGCGCGAGGCGTTCGCCCCGAGAGGGTCGCTGGCGGAGAAGATTAAGGCCGTGCCACTGCTGGCCGAGGCGTCGAGGTGGTTTCCGCGACAAGTTTCGGGGCGCGGCGAGTGCCAGCAGGTGGTGTTGCGTGGTTCGGAGGCTCGTTTGTCGGCGCTGCCGGTGCTCAAGTGCTGGCCCCACGACGGAGGACGGTTCGTGACGCTACCGCTCGTGCACACCGTCGGGCCGAATGGAGGGGCGCAGAATGTTGGGATGTACCGGATGCAGGTTTACGATGACCACACCACCGGAATGCACTGGCACATTCACAAGACCGGCGCGCGGCATTACGAGGCTTACCGGCGGGCGGGCGTGGCGCGAATGCCGGTAAGCGTGTGTCTCGGCGGCGATCCCGCCTACACCTACGCCGCGACGGCCCCCATGCCCGACGGGATGGACGAATATCTGCTGGCCGGATTTCTGCGCCGGCGTCCCGTGCGGCTTGTGCGGTGTGTGACGAACGATCTGTGGGTTCCGGCCGACTGCGACTTTGTGATAGAGGGATGGGTCGATGTGAACGAACCCCTACGCACCGAAGGGCCGTTCGGCGACCACACGGGATTTTACTCTCTGGAAGACCCCTACCCCGTTTTCCACGTCTCGGCCATAACCTACCGGCGCGATGCGATATACCCCGCGACCCTGGTGGGAGTGCCGCCGCAGGAGGATGCGTGGTTTGCCGCCGCCACCGAGAAGGTATTTTTGCCGCCCATTCGGAGTGTGTTGCAGCCCGAGATTTGCGATATGCACATGCCCCCCGCCGGATGTGCGCATAATCTGGCTATCGTGTCACTCGATATCTCTTATGCCGGGCAGGCGGAGAAAGTGGCGGCCGGGCTTTGGGGAGCCGGACAAATGATGTTCAACAAGGTACTTATAGCTACACCGGCCGATTTTCCGATCCGCGATCCCGAGAAGGTTTTGGAGCTTTTGCGGGGGATCGATCCGGAACGCGATCTCGTCTTCGGCCACGGGGTTCTCGACGTGCTTGACCATGCGACGGCCACTCCGGGCGTCGGCGGGAAGTTGCTGATAGATGCGACGCGACCTCGTGGGAATGCAGCCGGAGATAACTTCAAGCTCATTTTCGATCCCGCGGCGGAGGGGATGCCCCCATATGAATGCCTCTGGCTGGGCATCGCGAACATCGACCCCGTGCGCGACATTACTATTAAAGACGGCATTGCGACGGTCGACGGCCGCGCCAAAACTTCGGAAGGTAACGGCATGCCTTCAAGATGGCCCAATGTCGTGGTGATGGATGAGACGACGGTCGTACTCGTCGATAGACGTTGGGCGGAGTATGGTCTGGGCGATTTTCTGCCCTCGCCGTCGGATCGTTATCGAAAACTTTTGCTCTCCGAAGTGGCTCAAGTATCAAAAAAACGATCCGAATGAAAGATGACCGACGTTTTTCCGCGCGTGAGGCGCGGGCCGTTCTTTGGTTGCTGCCTGTGCTGGCAGTGGCCGGGTGGTTGGTTTGGGAGGTGGCTCGGGCCGATAGTTGGGCTAAAGCCCGAGAAGATGCTGGGGAGCTTGTTGTTCCTTCAGTTAAAATCGGCGGCAATGAATTACAAGGAAATTCTTCCGAGTCATTGCCGCCGGCTCCATCCGACGAATCTCAGGGGCCACAACCCGATGAGGCTTCAGCCCAACTTTTTGCCTTCGATCCGAATACCGTGAGTTATCACGATTTGGTGAGGTTGGGGTTCGAGAGGAATGAGGCACTGGGGATCGTTAAGTATCGCGAGCGGGGGAAGGTTTTTGAGATTGCGGAGGATTTTGCGGCTTGTTATCAGGTCTCCGAGGCTATGTATAGGCGGTTGGAGCCTTATATTCGCATTGGGGAGAAGTTTCGGTTGAGGCGTTGGGATGAAGCCCGGGAAAGAGATGAGGGGGGCAGTATTGATTTTCCGTCGGCTAAAGCAGACGGCAATGAATCGGAGGGATTCTCTTCCGACCGAGGGTTGAAACCCTCTGAAATTGAGAGCCGGGCGGAACACGTTCGTCCCGATCTTGTTGACCTCAACACCGCCGACAGTGCCGCGCTGATCGGGGTGAGCGGCATCGGGCCGGGGACTGTCGGACGGATCCTGGAGTATCGGGCACGGTTGGGCGGGTTCGCCGCCGTGGAGCAATTGGCCGAGGTGCGCGGTGTCACCGAGCAGAACTATTTGCGGATCGTTGAACAAATTTATGTCGATACAGCCGCAATTCAAAAAATTGATATTAACTTTGCACCCGCAAAATCTCTCGCCTCGCACCCGTATTTCGGGACCATGGCACTGAGGAAACTGCTCAAAGAGAGACAACTGAAAGGAGGTTGGCGTAGTATTTCGGAACTCGAAACGGACGATATCTTTACCACGGAAGAGCTTGAGAGGCTCGGCCCGTACCTTATTTTTAATTGAACACAAACTAAAACGTATACGACAATGATCATCATGCCGATAAAAGAGGGCGAAAACATCGAACGCGCGCTCAAGAAGTTTAAACGTAAATACGAACGCAC
>JAITWC010000180.1 GCA_031285485.1 Alistipes sp. | reverse complement strand
GACACATAACCCCTCAAACAAATTAAGAGAATGGATTCTTTTTGGCCTGAAGACGAAGAAATGGACGATGTAATAAAACGAGAGGACATCGTTCTCAATATCCAGCCATACAAAGCCGTGGCGGTGATCGGATTATTGAAGGCGAATCTTCCCGCGATTGTCGATCACATCAGGAAACGCGGAGAAATGGCGGGAATCCCACTGAGAGAGTCGTTCATAGATGATGCACGATCCATTCTCGGTGAGATTTATGATAAATGTATCGTTCACACGGATTTCCGGGAGAGCAAAAATATCTATGCCGAACTGTATGAACAAACCGCGGACAAGATGCCTTCGGGCGAAGCAAATTGACTCACTCACTCCCACCATTCCACCTGCGCCTCGATCTCGTTTTCACGCTCGTCGGGCAGCCCGGGGAAGAAATCCATACCGGACAGAGCCTCGATCAGGTCGATGGAGACCTGCCAGCTTTTCAGCGGGCCGCTTATTCTCCGGTTGGGCATCAGAAAGGCTATGCCGCCACGCCTGGGGCAATAGATAACTTTGTAGAAGAATCCCGGGATCGTTACGCTGTTCGCACCTATCGAACCCTTGTTGCCGATGAACACCGGCCCCGTAACCACGTGGAGCGTATCGGTCGCGCCATCGATATAGCCGCGCACCAGAGCCTCCAACTGCGCCCATCCGCCGCGGTTGAACGAGGGCTCCTGCGGCGACATGTTCCACATCAGGAACGTCGCCGTCATCGCCTCCCGCGACAACTTCATGTCAGCCGCCGGGCACAGATGGCCACGGTCGTAGCCGCTCCCTTTGTAGTCGTCAGTGGTCGCGCTCGACACGTTGCCCCGCCTGCCGTTGCGGAACGTCGAAGACCTCGGCGCACGTCCCGTGACATGGGCTGGCGTCAGCGAATAACAGACCCAGTTCGGTTGCTTATGCCCCGTGTTGAAGTCGAGGCAATAGTGCGGGTTCTCGATCAAAACCCCGTTTACCACAGGCCGGTACTCCAAACCCTGACCACACAGGCACAGGGGAATAAGGACGAACAGTCCGACCGTTACGACAAGTTTACGGATGTTGCCTGCGATGTTCATTGCGCGGATTGGATTAGTCCGCGCAAAGATAGGCATCTTCAAAGGGAAGCTAACTATTCGCAGCTTTCAAAATCCTCTTTTCCGCGATTTCGATGTACTCGGGATTGAGTTCGATCCCGACATAGCGGCGGCCATTTCTCAGGGCCGCTACCGCAGTAGTCCCCGAGCCGATGAACGGGTCGAGCACCACGCCTCCCGGAGGGCACCCCGCCTTGATGCAGTCCACGATCAGGGTGTCGGGAAATGTGGCAAAGTGCGCCTCCTTGCAGGGTTTGGTGGAGACCGTCCATACGGAACGTTTGTTGCGCGTAGGGCGCAGGTCGTACATATTCCCGCTCTTGGTTTGATGAAATTTGTCAGGGGTAGCGGTGTACTTATCGCCGCCGTACCGGGGCAGGCAGGCTTTCATATTGCCGTTCGTTTTGCCCGGAACGCGGTCGCTTCCCTTCTGGCGTTCTACATCCTGCGAGCAACGGGCTACCGTACTGTCGGCGACCGGCTCCGATATCGCCCTGCGGTCGAAATAATACTTCCGGGATTTGCTCAAAAGGAAGATATACTCGTGCGCCTTGGTGCAGCGGTCCGTTACGCTCTCCGGCATCGGGTTCGGTTTTTGCCAAATAATGTCCTGCCGCAGCCACCATCCGTCCGCTTGCAGGGCGAAGGCAAGCCGCCACGGGATGCCTGTCAGGTCTTTGGGCTTCAGTCCGGCAACCCTTACGGGATACCCGCAGGTTTTCGGGTTGTGTGGTTTCCCGAACGAGGTGTGCCTGCCCATGTATTCGGGATTGCGTCCGGCTTTTCCGCTGCCGTTATAGCTGTCGCCGATCACGATCCACAAATTGCCCTCGGGCTTGAGAATACGCCTCACTTCCCTGAACACCCCGACCAGGCGGTCGATGAACTCATCCGGCGTCTGTTCAAGCCCGATTTGCCCCGCAACCCCATAGTTACGAAGCCCATAGTAAGGCGGCGATGTAACGCAGCAGTCTATGGAGTTGTCCGGTAATGTGGAGAGCACCTCTTTGGCGTCGCCGGAGTAGATGGAATCGGGATTCAGTTCCTGCATACGGCTTGATTGTTTACATCGAAGAATAGGTTCGCCCGAAACCGATGTTTGAAAAAAGCCGGACTATTTTGTCCGGCCTTGCGCTATTTTCCGTTACCCATAAACTCGATCACCCTGAAAATCCGATAGGCGATCTGCGGCACAATCGCGTTGCCGTAGGCTTTTATGGATTCTTTGCGCCAGCGAGAAAAGGTAATTCCGTCCATAGGTATGGGAAACCCATCATCTCTTGAACAAACAGGGGAGACAGCTGGGAAGTCGTCCCAACAGAACGCGCCACCAAATGATTCAACTCCGAATCTCTCGAAATCCCGTCCTTCCGCTCCTTCGTCGTCCCTGCATTGTGGCATCTGGCCGTCGGGGTCGGGAGCAACCCGTTCGGGGCCATCATCCGCAGTCCCGCCGTGAACGTCACCCCGCTGGCACGGGTTATCGTTTTGCCCGTCACCTTCTGATTGCACGTTTTCCGGTCGAACGACGTCGGTGTAGGCAGCAGTTCGTCCATCCGAATCTGACCCGTAGCAACCAATTCGGCAAACTCCGCAGGGTTCGGCGCCCTGTTCTTCTGATGCTCCTCGCTCCGTACAAGTGCAGTCGCCGTAGGAGTACCTAACATCAGCGTACTCGCCGGTATTATCGGAGACATATCCGTGAGCGTGCCGCCGTTCATTACCGAGTGTATCTGTTCGGCAAGGTTCCCCGGCGGAACGGTACTGCGTCCCGAGCGGTTCCTCATCTCCTTGCGCCTGAGCAACGCCTCCGGTGTTCGGCAGTCGATCTCCGTCACGGTCGGGGTCTGCAACAGTGCCGCCATCGGAAGCAAGGGAAGCCCAAATTTGTTCCGGGAGTGGAAGCCCTGCGAAGAGTTGGTCGTCGTTACGGTGGGCAACAAACCATGTTCGGTACCTTTGGTGCGGTGCGCCTGCACCGCAAGCTGGCAATACGGTCGGTTGAACGGAGTAGCCTTCAGCTTCCAGGTCAGCGCACACCTGCTCGAAAACCATCCCTCCATTCCAATTAGTAATGCCAAGTACGTTTTCGCCCACGACCCAGCGCGGTTCGATTTCTCGAATTGCCCGTAACATTTCCGGCCAGAGGTGGCGGTCGTCGGCAGTGCCTTTCCGTTTGCCGGCTTGGGAAAATGGTTGACAAGGAAATCCCCCTGAGAGGACGTCGATTCTGTCGCGCCAGGGGGTGAAGTCGGTGTTTCGGATGTCGGTGTAGGTGATTGCATCGGGAAAGTTGTGTTTGAGAATGGTTAGACAGAATGGGTCAATTTCGGAATGAAAGACGTTCTCCCAGCCCATCCAACGGGCGGCAAGATCAAAACCACCTATTCCGCTGAACAATGAGGCGTGTCGCATATTCTTCGTTTTTGTGTGCGCCGAAGAATAGAGTCACGGCGGCGGGGAGGATTAAAAAGCCTCGAATGGAGGCTCATTTTTTCTTCTCGATCCTGATATACTCCGAATACTCGATCTCGACATAGGGGTTGTCACTGGTGATAATCTGGCGGACACCCTTGACTTTCCACCGCCACCACAGGAACTTGTGCCTGTATTCGACGAACACGGCTTGGTTGAGCGTTACGGGAATACGCACGTCGGCGGTAAGCACCGAATCCTCGATCACTCCCTTAAACTCGATATGGGGATTGATCATCTCGACCGACTGGACGGGCACGAACACCGTGTCGCGGGCGATGACCGAATCCCGCACCGGAGCGACTATCGGAGCCTCGACCAATAGATGATGCCGGGCGGCGGCTTCCAAATCCTTGACACGCACCCCAAGTCGACGGATAAGTTTCGCATCCTGCGCCCGGTACTCCTCGAACTCGGAGACCGTCAGCCGGAGCGTCTTTACGTCGACGGCCATACGGGTCGAATCGACCTGAATGCGCCGCATATCTGTCAGTAGCGCCTCGGTGTTCTGCCGGTAGCGGTCCCGTTCACGGGTCATTTTGACTGAATGCCGCCACAGGATCAGCGTAGCAACAGCAAACAGGGCGAACCCGATCAGAACCGCTCTATTAACAATTCTTTTCATCGGCAACAGAGTTTTGAGGCACAAACCAAAGGCACTCGCCATCGAACGGCTCATCGAGACAGACCATATAGCCGATCCGTTTCCCACCGAACGAGAATATCTGTTCGACCACGCGGCCACTCCGACCGGCGAGGTCGGAAAGGCACATCGCGGTGAGGTCGTCCGAGGAGATGATTCGCACCTGTGTGTTGAGTGTTGCCATCGATTATCGCTGGTTTTTGAGCAACTCCTTGATGTCGTTGCGCATCTCTCTGAGGTCGGACTGGATGGATGTGAATTGTGTCATGGTGGCCTCGAACACCGCCTTGTCCAACTTGATCGCGTCGATGCGGTCGTACTGGTCGGCGAGCCGAACCTCCAGCGTCACGCACTGCTCCTCCAACTTGGCGATGCGGGCGGTGTTGGTGACGTGCTGAACATAGAACGTCACTAAAAAGGCGACGATGGTCACGATGATCCTGAAGTTGTCTCTCACGAACGATTTGAGTTTTTCGGTTGTCATTGTCATGGTGTGGTTGTATTTAGAAGGATTGAGAATGCGTCCTTGATGGCACCGATAAGCGCGACTGCCGCCTCCGAGTGCCACAGCCCCCACACGGTAAGCCCGACGACGAGAACGAGGTAGATCGTCCGCTCCATCGCCGCGCGTGTAATCCGCCTCTTACTCTTCGGGGCCGGCATCGTCGTTCTGTTTTGTGTCGGGTACTATGACGTTGAAGACCACACCGCCCTCCGATCCCTCGATCTTGAGTTTGGTTTCGTGGACGTGCTTTATCGGGTATAGTTCCATAAGCGCCTTTGCCGCGTTCACCGCCACGGCGCGCAGCGGAGCCGGAGAGAGGTGGCTGCCGAAACGGTCGGTGAAATTGTCGGATGCCGTCTCCTCCATAATCGAGCGCAGGGTCTCGGTGATCTGCATCTTGACGGCGATACTCTCTACCTCGCTCGTCATCGCGGCGGAGAGTTCCCTGATCCGCGCCATCACGAGCGGTTCGCGCACAAGGCGACGGGCATCTATGGACACATCGCGGTAATCCTCGCCGAACACCTCCTTGAAACACTTGGCGAGTTGCCCCGCGAACGACACCCCGCCGCACACATAGAGCTGGCAGAACCGCTCCCGCTCGGCGGTCAACGCTTGCGACTCCACGTCCTGCGGCTCGCTATGTTCTATCTTCTTTGCCATTTTGTGAAAGAATAGGATGTTACCGCTCCGGCGGTTTGGCGAAGTCCCGTTTTTGTGCGATCAGTTGATGCATTAGGGCCTCGTAGAACACGTTGGCCATGCTGTCGGCCATCGCCTCGGCGTCGGCCAGGGAGTTGATGAGTTTCATGTTGAAGGCGATGTTGAGCCCGTAGCCCGATATGGCCGCCATAAACTCGTTGCCGTCGTAACCCAACACCCCGTAGGTGATCAGGTCTTGAACCCGAAAGGTGATGGTGTCCTCGCCTTTCTCGTTCCTGCCGAGGATCACGTTGTCGTTTTTTTCTATCTGTTCCATCGCTAAATCTTGAAATGATCTCTGGTTTTGGGTTGCCGGGAGACGGGTGCGGCGCCGTCCTCGCCGTTGCGAAGCCTTGCCGAGCACACCCGCACGATGTCGAGCGTGGCCGCCACGTCCGCCGCCGCGTCGTGGGCGTCCGAGAGGTCTATGCCGAACCGCTCGGCGATAAGTTCCAACTTGTAGGAGACCATCGACGGATCGGCGGCAAGCGCGAGGCGCGCGAGCGGGATCGTGTCGATGTAGAGCGGCTGGAAGTTGCCGTGAAAGTCTTTCTTGCCTGCAAACGCCTTCTCGAACTCGGCGGCCAAACCCGCGTAACTCATCAACTGTTGGAGGAACCCGATGTCGAAGGCGATGTTCTGCCCGATAAGAATCGGTTTGCACTGCGCCCCCTTGCCGAGCGTCGATTTATTCGCGAAACGGATAATCCCGGCGGCGACCTCCTTCAGTTCGGCTCCCTGATTAATGAGCGTATCCATCGTGATGCCCGAGTAGTCGAGGGCGACCTGTTCGTAGTCCATCCGCTCGGAGGGTTGGGAAAGTTCGTGCTTTGTCTTCAGCACCTTTCGTTTGGCGGCGCCCAACTCCTGCTTGTGGTACGGGGCTATGTATGCCGAGTAGCGGTCGAATATCTCCAACGTATCCAACCGAATAGCCTGCACTGCGATTTGGATACAGGCGCAGCGGGTGCAGTCCAGTCCGCCCGTCTCGAAGTCGAGGCCGATGGCGGTGTAAATCTTGGGTTCTAAAGCAGGGGCAGCCATTGCGTGATGATTTTATAGATTCCGTCGATGTTTTGCTTGAACTTCTCCTTCGTACCGTTGCTCGACACGATAAGGTCGATGTATTTATGGTTCAGTTTCTTTCGGGTCCGATCCCGCTCGATGCGCTCGGGGTCGATGCCTTGCTCCCGAAGTTTGTCGGTGTCGCAACGAACCATCACTGTGATGATTCCGTACTCCTCTCCGGCGGAGCGTTTGAGTTTGCGAACACCTCTTTCGTCCACGATATAGGTACAGAGACCCGATTCAGGGAGTTGGTTCTTCCGGGCAAGGTATTCGTGTCCCGCGAACCGAGTATGTGTCAGCATATCCTCGCGCCGGAACGCTTTGGTATTCCTGACGAAGTGGTAGTCCACACCCTCGACCTCATTCTCCCTCTTGGGGCGGGTGGTGGTCGAGACGATGGCGGGGATGGCGTACCGGTCGCGCAGATAGTCCGCTAAAAGTGTCTTGCCGGAGCCCGACGGCCCCACGATGGCTATGATGACTGGTCTCATTCGATGGACAGTATGGATGATTTCGTTGTGTGCAGTGCGTTGGTGCCGGTGTAGTCGCTGTATTTTATGTTCGCCGTGACGACTATGATCCTGTCTTTCAGTCCGAGAATATCCTTGCGGCGAGGCGCGTAGAAGTCGTTCCAGCATACAAGCTCCATTGTGTCGGTGTTTTGCTGGAGGGTGAGTTTGGCGAAGGCCACCCGATTGCCCGTCTCGCGGTCTTTATAGGATAGCTCCTCGACCTCGATAACGGTTGCGCAGACGGCGACTTTTTTACCCTCGTTCTCCATAATGAGCGCGTCGCGCAGGCTCATCCACGATGTACGGCCTTTGATCCGCTCCCGAACCTGCGAGCCGTCGAAGACGCGGCGGTAGTCGACGGAGCCGATGCCGGAGACCGCCACCTGAAGGCGAGACCAGAAGTGGTGCTTGTCGATGTTCTCCGCCGAGAACTCCGTCTCGCCCAACTCGAACCCGAGCACAGCCGCCGCACGTTCGAGAATGGCATACCTGTCGGCGACAGACTCGACACCTTCCGCCTTGTCGAAGCATCCGGCAAGGATCAGGTTCTTGACGTGGAGGGAGGTTACGGGGATACGCCCCGTCTCCTCCTTGCTCCATCGGCCACGGAATACGCGCCGGATAAAGTCGTCGATACCCGCGAACGCTCCGTCCCGTTCCCGCTCGGCCGCGATGTACTCGGCGGTCTTGATTCCGAGCATCTTGATTCTGTTCAGCGACCAGAATATCTTGTCGGTGGTATAATCGGTGTGGAACTGTACCCCCGAGGCGTTGATGTCGGGCGGGACGATCTTGGCTGTGCTGCATTGTTCCATCTCGCCCATCAGGGTTGCGATCTCCTTGTCGTCCGCCCACTGAAGGGCGACGGTGTAGAACGCCGACGGATAGTTCGCCTTTAGCCACGCGCCGGCAAAGGCCGTCAGGGCGTAAGCGGCGGCGTGGCTGCGGTTGAAGGAGTACCCGCCGGCCAACTCTGTCTTGTGCCATATCTCCGTAGCCTCGTAGTCGGGGCATCCGTTGGTAATGGCTCCGGCGATGAAGTCGTCCTTGAGCGTCGCCATCAGTTCGAGGTTCTTCTTACCAATCGCCTTACGAAGAGTGTCCGTCTTGCCGAGGTCGAACCCGCCGAGGGTATGTGCTATCGACATATACTGCTCTTGATAAACGAGCAGCCCGAAGGTATTCTTCGTCGCCTCATAAGTCCCGTAATCATAGACCGGAGCCACTTCGCCTCGCTTGTAACGCACGAACTCCTCGGTCGCCCCGATGTCGAGCGTTGCCGGGCGGTAGAGGGCGTTGATTACGATTAAATCCTCGATGCAGTCGGGCACGACATCCATAATGAACTTTGTGATACCCCGCGAGGAGAACTGGAAAACGTTCTGCGTAAAGCCGCCCGACAGCAGTTCGTAGGTTTTGGCGTCGTGCAACTCCTCTTGGGTTATACTTTCGAGGGTGTACGACTTGCCGTAGGTGCGGTTCACGATGTCGATGGTCGCCCCCAACTTGGATAGTTCCTTGGTCGCCAGTACGTCCTCCTTCAGCAGCCCGATCTCTTCGACCGAGTAGCCGTCGAACTCCGAAACGAGCAACCCATCCATTTTTCGGAGGGGTAAAAAGTCGAAACACTCCGCCGGTCTGCCGTCCTTTTCACTCGGCGTTACGATGATGGCCGAGGCGTGGATCGAGGTCGAGCGTGGCTGCCCCATCAGATTGCGGATGTCCTCGATCACATCGGGGTAATCGTTCACGAACTTGCGGACACGAGCGTTTCGGGCGGCGAGGCGGAACAGGCCCGTCCAGGTCATATTGTCCTCCTCGAAGATGGCGGTGATGTAGTTCACCAATCCGTGCGGCAGCTTGTGGACGCGGGCGACGTCTTTGAGTACCGCCTTCAACTTCATCGTGGAGAACGTGCCGGCGGAGAAGACCCGTTGCCTGCCGCCCGTGTTGTAGCGTTGTTCGAGATACTCCTTGATCTCGTGTCTGCGGTCGCTCTGGAAGTCGATGTCTATATCCGGCGCCGAGTAGTGTCCGCCCTGTACCAGACCTTTCCCGACGCAGCTGTCCAAAACCGGAATTCCGGTTTTGGCTCGTTTTATTTCCACTTTCATAACTTTATTTTCCATTTCCGTTCAAAAATTTCCTGATCCGTGATTCGGCCACGTCGAAATAGTGTTCGTCTATCTCGATGCCGATGAATTTCCGTCCCGTGTTCCGGCAGGCGATGGCGGTACTTCCACCGCCCATTGCAAAATCGAGCACCATATCGCCTTCATCGGTATAAGTGGATATCAGATACTCCAGCAGAGCCACAGGTTTTTGCGTGGGATGCAGGCAACATGTCTGTTTCTCCGTCTTGTATTTCAACACACTTCGGGGATACCGGGATGTGCTCGAATAATCCGAGTAGTTGCCATGTCCGTTGTAGATCGTTCCGGGACTGCATTTATGCCGATGTTTGGCCAATACCACTTTGCGCGTATGTCCGCCGGTCATTACCGGATTGTATTTTGGCAGTTTCCGGTAGAAGACGAGAATATCCTCGTGAGCTTTCATTGGCATCCGTTTGGCATTCAGAAACCCGGTCGGCTGAGTCTTTTCCCACACCCACGAATAGCGCAGTTCCTTCAGGTTCGAGTGGCCGAGAGTAGAAGTGAAAGGCTGCTGGCAGAAAAGGAGCGCGGGGGTGTTATCGTGAGACACCGACCTCACGCAATCCCACATCGGGGCGAACGGGATCACATAATCCCACCGGCAATGAGTGGTCCCGTATGGCGGATCGGTAAGCACCAGTTCCACCTTGATCCCTTCTGCGGCAAGGCGCGGCATCACATCGAGACAGTCGCCCAGATAAAGGGTAATGTTTTCGTCTATCGCAATCTTCATTGCTTCACCTCCCTCACGTTCCACAGAATATCCCGATTATCAAGAATTACATTGGATTTCCCAACTTTCGCCGCACAAAAAGTTAAGCCGATATTTTGTTAAGGTTCCAGAACTCGTCTATCGTCATATTATTCAGAGCTTTGTGTCTTCTGATTTTGTTGTACCATAT
>JAITWC010000135.1 GCA_031285485.1 Alistipes sp. | reverse complement strand
TCACCGCGCGCTCCTTGAACGCACGATCGTAATTCCTTTTTTCAATACTCTTTTCCATTGCCCAAAGTTAAGTTTTGTTTTGGCTTAACTTTTTATGCGGGCTAAGTTAGGAACTCCACCGATGCTTAGCCCACAAACAACACGTCGATGAATCCGGTTATCGAGGTTAAAAGCGGCAGGCTTCCTCTCTTAAAATCTTCCGGTCGCAGGAGCAGCCACGCCGACCCCGCTCCCATAATCAACGCGATCATCACGATCGGAAATCAGGCCGACACTCTTTCCTTATAACTGCAATAGCCGCGTAAGGAACGGGAACGTCGCTCTCCGAGTCGACCACCCTTCCGGTTATCGGGGCTTGGGCGTGGACAACGACGGGCAATAGGGCAAAGAGAAGAAAAAGGTGATCGCATACAGTTGGTTTTTATCGGATATCTCACATAACGTAAAAATCACAATCCGATTATATCTCGTTCTATGATGGCGGAGAAGTGGCGGTGCTCAAGGGCGTGTATCTTTGTCGCGAGGGTCTCGGGGGTGTCGCCGGGATTGACGGGGCAGCGGAACTGTGCGATCACCGCCCCCTCGTCGTAGCGCTCATCGACGCGGTGTATCGTGATGCCGCTCTCACTCTCGCCAGCCGCTATCACTGCCCTGTGAACATTGTCGCCATACATGCCCTTGCCTCCATACTTGGGCAGCAGCGCCGGGTGGATGTTGACGATGCGGTCGCGCCACGCCTCGATTATACTAAGAGGTACAAGCCGCAAAAAACCAGCCAGCACCAGATAGTCGACACCCGTCGCGCGCAGAGCCGCCAAAGGCGCCGTCCCGTTGGCAAATTCGGCGCGGTAAAAGACCGCCGTAGGAACCCCGAAACGGCGTGCGCGCCCCAAAGCTCCCGCCTCGGGATTGTCCGATACCAACAGAACGACCCGAGCAATGGGGCTGTCCGCAAAATGTTCCATTATCTTCTCGGCGTTGGAACCGGCGCCCGACGCAAGTATCGCTATCTTAGTCATCTCTCTTTATGTCAGTAATTTAACGCCCCGCAATGGTCGCTGGGGCAAAAAAAACCAATCACATGCCAAAAGTAATGTGAAAAACGTTATCTTTGCCCCAAGTTTCGCATTTATTTATAATAAATTTACATAACGAGTATTTAACTAAAAATTGAACAATCATGTCTGACGTATCATCGAAAGTAGTCGAAATCATCAAGAACAAACTCGCTGTAGACGCAGCCGAAATCGTTCCCACAGCAAGTTTCACCAATGATCTCGGCGCCGATTCTCTCGACACCGTCGAACTGATCATGGAGTTCGAAAAAGAGTTCTCCATCCAGATCCCCGATGAAGATGCCGAAAAGATTGCCACCGTTGGCGACGCCATCTCATACATCGAAGAAAAAAAGAAGTAAAAGTATTCAACTGAAGATGGGGCTTGGAGTTATGCGAAGGGGATGACCGATGCGTGACGACAGGCCCTTTTTACAAGTAGTAACTAAACAAGGGGAGAATAAAGCACATGGCCGAAAGGAGAGTTGTAGTCACAGGGCTAGGAACGATGAACCCGTTGGGGAACTCGGTAACAGAGTATTTCCGCAATCTGCAAAACGGAGTCAGCGGTGCGGGGCCCATTACCCGTTTCGACGTCGAAAAATATAAAACGCGATTCGCGTGCGAAGTCAAAAATTACGACGGCGCCGACTATTTCGATCGCAAAGAGGTGCGTCGGTACGACCTGTTCACTCAATTCGCCCTCGTGGCAGCCGCACAGGCCGTCGAGGACTCGAGACTGGAGATTGAAAAGGTCGACCCCGAGAAAGCGGGAGTGATATGGGCGTCGGGCATCGGCGGGCTCAAGTCGCTGTTCGAGGAGATCAAAGCCCTCGCGTTGGGCGACGGAACACCGCGCCTCAGCCCATTCTTCATCACCATGATGATCCCCGACATCGCCGCCGGATACATATCTATGAAGTATGGTTTCATGGGTCCCAACTATTGCACCGTGTCGGCGTGCGCGTCGTCGAACCACGCCATGATTGACTCGTTCAACTGGATTCGCCGTGGGATCGCAGACATTATCATAACCGGTGGCTCGGAGGCCGCTGTGTGCGAGGCCGGTGTGGGCGGGTTCAACTCGATGCAGGCCCTTTCGACCCGCAACGACGATCCCCAAGCCGCCTCGCGCCCATTCGACAAAGATCGCGACGGTTTTGTAATCGGCGAAGGCGCCGGAGCCATTATACTCGAAGAGTATGAACACGCCAAGGCGCGCGGTGCGAAGATCTACGCCGAGATTGTCGGCGGAGGCATCAGTGGCGACGCATACCATTACGCCGCTCCCCACCCCGAGGGCAAAGGAGCGATGCTGGCCATGAAACACGCCATGATGGATGCCGAGATCGGCACCGGCGACATAGATTATATCAATGTTCACGGCACATCGACCCCGGCGGGAGACCTGCCCGAGTTGATGGCGATCCAGAAACTTTTCGGCGACGACGCCTACCGTCTCAACACATCGTCCACCAAGTCGATGACCGGCCACCTGTTGGGTGCCGCCGGAGCGATAGAGGCACAGGCGGTCATCATGGCGCTGACCGAAGGAATCATCCCGCCGACCATCAACCTCGACAACGTGGATGAGGCGATCGACCCGCGGTTGAACCTCACACCCAACGTGGCCCAAAAGAGGAAGGTGTGTTACGCGATGTCGAACACATTCGGTTTTGGAGGGCACAACTCGTCGGTGATCTTCAAAAAAATGTGATGATCCGGGGGTTGCGGCGCCGGTTCGGCCGGAATAATGGGTATTACCGCCTCGTGGCGGAGATGTTCGGCGTGAGGGCGCGCAACATAGAGTTGTACAAGTTGGCACTAATGCACCGTTCGGCGTCGATCGACCTTGGCAACGGCACGCATCTGAACAACGAACGCCTCGAATTTCTCGGAGACGCGGTTCTTGAAGCCGTGGTCTCTGATTTTCTTTTCATTGAGTTTCCCGAGGAGGACGAAGGTGGGCTGACGCGCCTGCGCTCGAAAATTGTGAGCCGCACCACGCTTAACGAACTTGCTCTCACCCTAGGCCTAGATCGCCATATAATCCGTCACACAGGTGGCTCGGCGGTGCAAAAACACATTAACGGTGATGCTCTCGAGGCGATGATAGGCGCTATGTATCTCGACCGGGGATATGACCGCACTAATCGTGTTGTGATCGACCACCTGTTTCGCCGATACCTCGATATCGACAGCCTCGTCGACTCGGAGACCGACTGGAAAAGCCGCCTGATAGAGTGGTGCCAGAAGAGCCGCCAGTCGGTGCATTTCTCCACCGGCCACGATCCGAAATACACATCCCAGAAACCACTGTTCCGCTCGGTGGTCATCATCGACGGGATAGATGTGGGCCACGGGGTGGGCGATACCAAAAAAGAGGCCGAACAACACGCCGCGCAGGCGGTGTCGAAAGTTCTCTCCGACGAGGCCGGCGACTGGCTCCTTGAGAATATCGACTCGCTGGCTGCATCTGCGGGTGTGTCAGGAGTATCAACAGGAGGAACCAGCAGTCCGGAAAATTGAAAACCGATAGAGAAATACGCGAGCGGCTGATAGTTGCGGGGCCGGAGAGACTCTCCGATGCCGAATTGCTAGCTGTGGTCTTTCGCGAGGGCACCGAAACTCTTACGGCGGTGGCGTTGGCCGAACGGATCGTGGCGGAGTTCCCCGGCGGACTTGCCGAGATTGCCTCGTCGGGTGTGCAGCGCATTCGCCGTGCCGCGGGGGGCGGAACCATAAAGGCAGCACAAATCGCCGCCGCGGGTGAGTTCGCACGCCGGTTGGCCGAGGGGCGGGCAATGGAGGTAAGCGTGGTGACGTCGAAAGAGGACGTTGTGAGACTCTTCATGCCGTTGGCAGATCTGGGTCATGAGGAGTTTTGGGCGCTCTACCTCACTCAAGGTGGGCGGATACTTGATCGCGTGCGGCTGAGCCAAGGGGGTGTCGCCGGGACGGTGGTCGATCACAAACTGATTGTCAAGCGGGCCGTCGAGTTGCTCGCTCCTTCGCTGATCCTCGTTCACAACCATCCTTCGGGTGTGGCCGAGCCGAGCGGCGATGACCTGCGTGTCACCGAGACCGTGGCCGCCGCGGCAGCCCTGTTCGACATCGCCGTCATAGACCACGTTATAGTCTCTCGGTCGGGAGCATACAGTTTCGCCGAAAGTGG
The DNA here is from genome assembly GCA_031285485.1 of Alistipes sp. Lineage (GTDB taxonomy): Bacteria > Bacteroidota > Bacteroidia > Bacteroidales > Rikenellaceae > UBA940. The sequence goes on along the minus strand of JAITWC010000135.1, from coordinate 3,162 downwards.
GAAGTTGGGCTAGAGCGCGGGAATGTTTACCGTGTAAATGAAGTGTTCCAACTGTTTGATGTAGTTGCGCTGTGAGAGACGCGGGTCGGGCGAATAGACGTAGAAGTCTATCGCAATGACGCGTTGGTTGGCGGCGTCGATTGTGGAGAAGTTGCGATAGGGCCCGCCCATGAAGTCTCCCACGGTGTCCCAGAATCCGAGCATTTCGGCCCACGGACGACCTTCGATCGTTTTGTATACCACCTCTATGAAACCCTGTTCTGGGTTTGTGGCCATGTGTGATCCAGGATTCTCGGCGAGGATGCGTTTGACGAATTCGTCGCGGCGCGCCAAAAGTTTTTCAAGGTCGAAGTCGTGCACTCCGGAGAAAGGATAGGTGTAGATGACGATCCCCTGGCTGGCGGTGGGCATCTCGTAAGAGAGCCACAGGAAATCTTCGCTCTCGTCGCGCACGGCGTAACCGGGGCCAGTAGACATTTCGAAACCGAATTTTTCTTTGATCAGCGACGTAATTTGCGGCGGGGTGTGGCTGCGTGCGGCCGCCACGTCGCGATCCTTCTCTGCGTTCTCGAGCAGGAGCATTATGTCGTCGCGGTTGTCGGTTATGAGCCGGGTGAGCGAGGCGAGATCGGGCGCCGACACATTGAGTACGGCCTGTGGTTTGGCCCATGAGTCAGGCGAGAAACCGAGGGTGGCTTCGGTGAGTGTCGGGTCAATCCGGGTCATTAGGATGTTGCGATGGCGGGCGACAAGTTTGTTGAACCCTTCGGGCAGCACCCTCAGCACGTCGTAGGTGGTTTCCTGACGGTTGATCATCGGGAACTGGCGGTGGAATATCCCGCGCAGCGTGTCACCCGCCGGGCCGTCCCATACGTTGTGATCGGCCACGACAACTATTTCGTAGGAAGCCCCTTGGGCATCGAATTTGTAGTTGTCACAGCTGCCACAACCAGTTACGAGAAGTGCAGCCACCGCGAGTGTTGCCAAATATTTTGCCATGATCGTCGATAGTTAAATTCTCACAAAGATAGGGAAAGATCTCGTAAAAACGGCAAAATGGGGCGTAAATGAGTTAAGTGTTTGTGGATTAGGTTTGTTCGGCGGTGTTATTCGTTGTTCTTCTTCGGTTGAAAATTACCCGAAATGGAAGAATAAAGAGCGGTTGGGCAGGAGTTCCGCTACTTAATCCTGCACCTAAACTGCAAAAGCGGGCAAAACGGCGTAATCGGCTGATACAGCGGTGAAAACTTCTTTAATCTGCACTCCTTTGCAAGTGGCTAAAAAGGCAAAATATTGTGGTTTGCGGAGGGAGTTCCGTTACAAATCCGTTACCTGTTTGTGGCAGTTGGGTTGTTCGTTTGCAGAAGTTCGTCCTCCGCCCGGACAGCGTTTCACCCGTAAAAAGGAGAGGATTCGGGGCTCGGTTAGACGGTCATTCGGAATTTGTGTGGTTATTTTTCGTAATCCGGGTTTCTTCTCACTGATCCACAATATTTTGCGTAGCGATGATTAGCTCTTTGAAAGTTAAATTTGCAACATCAAAAAGAGTTAGTTATGACAGAGGTAAAAGTGAGCTTCTATCTGAAGCGAAATGAAGTGAAGTCGGATGGAACGGCTCCCGTGCTGGGGCGCATCCGCATCGGGAAATCTATGGCGCAGTTCAGCGCCCGAGTAAATGTCCCGGTATCCCTTTGGGATACCTCATCAGGCAGGGCTGTGGGCAAGAGTAAAATGGCGGTGGCGGTCAACGCCTCCCTGAACCGTATCTGCGTGGCCATCCATTCGGCCCACCGAGAGTTGTCGGCACGGCAGAATGGTGTGTCCGCCACAGAGGTAAAGCGTGCGTTTCAGGGTATCGCCTTGCGGCAGGATACCCTCGTCGGACGTTACGAGGCGCACAACGAACAGTTCCTGAAACGAGCCGGAGTTGACCGTGTGCCGGACACCTGCAAACGTTACGAAGTTTCCCTTGCTCACCTCAAACGGTTTATGCGAAAGAGGTACAACGTGGGCGACATGGCTTTCGGAGCGTTGACACCGTCGTTCGTCGCCGATTACGATCACTACCTGCGGGTGGAGCTGCGTTTCGCGCCCCCAACGATCGTCGGCATCGTCAGTCATCTTGAAGACGGCACTCGCCGACGGGCTGATCCGGCACGATCCGTTCCTCGGCTATGAGTACGTCACGCCGCCTCCCGTACCCAAATCGCTGACGGCGGAGGAGCTGAAGAAACTGACGAGGGCACGGCTCTCCCGCCCGAACCTGAACTTCATCCGCGACATGTTCCTGTTCTCGGCCTTCAGCGGCGTATCGCCGCGGAATGCCCCATAAATCGGCGCGTCACGTTTCACATGGCCCGACATTGCTACGCCTCGCAAATCTGCCTCTCGCAGGGTATTCCGCTCGAAACGGTGGGCGAACTGCTGGGACACCGCGACCGGAGGGCCACCCGCATCTGCGCGCGGATGAGCCGCGAGAAGATCGGAGAGGACATGCGCAGGTCAGACAAACGGCTGGCAGGCGGGTTACGGTGGCCTCGGAGGGTTTCGACACCACCCCGGAGCTCTCGGCAAAGGTTGCGGGAACATCCGATTTATCCTTTACGCGCACAAATGTGCCTGCGGGAATCTCCGCCGCCGAAACGAACCGACGGATAGAGCAGTTGACGGAGAAAATCACCATGTACCACCGTGAGATACTGACGGAGCAGGGGTACATTACGGCGGAGCTGGTCAAGAACGCCGTAACCGGGGCCGGAAGAAGGCGGGAGTGCCTTCTTGAACCCTTTCGGGAGCACAACGGGGAGTACGCCGCGCAGTCGGGTGTCACCCGCGCCGAAAGGAGTACCACAAAACCCGCCTTTCGGCTAAAACTTGCTCTGCGAGGCGGGCGAGCGTGGCCGCTCGCGCTCCACCCATCCCGGTCGCTGGAGTAACTGCGAACTATCCCGTTGGTCTCCGTTCGCAGGGGATGGGTGGAGCTGAAAAATCAAAGGCTCCGCACTCCTTATTATGTAAGGTAGCCGGAGCAGTAGTTAATCATTAGACATCTTCGATAAATAGTCAAGTCGGAAATGTTATCTTTGTGGTATGTTTTACAAGGATATAGAGAATCTGTCGGCGGCCCGGTTCAAGCGGCTGACGGGCGTGAAACGCGAGGTT
>JAITWC010000097.1 GCA_031285485.1 Alistipes sp. | reverse complement strand
ACCTTGCCGTCGAGGCTCACATGCTGATCTGTCGGGAGCGGGCCGCTGACATAGTAGTTGTTGGCGACGTTGTCTGCATTCAGATCGGCAGGGACGGATGCAAAGATATTTCCCTTCTTCGCGTCCAGATTACCGCCCGAAGCGGTAATGACCCCGCTATTATAACATCCGGTCACGGCAGGGGCGCCGCTACCGATATGGGCGATCACTCCGGATACGCAGTCGTAGTCAGCCGCGGTCGACTTCGCGGAGATGGTAATATCGCCGTTGTTGTAGCACGAGGATACCGTCCTGTTCGCCCCCGGCAGGAATTGCCCTACCAATCCGCCGACCGAGATACTCGCCGTGGCGTGAGGGGTGACCGTAATATCGCCGACGTGCGCACAGCCGTTCACGCTCGCATTCGTATAGCTGACCAAACCACCCGCCCAAAACGCTCCGGTGAGTTTCATGTCGGCATAGTTCCCGCAGTTGATAAGATCAGCGCCGGAGGAGTAACTGATGAATACGCCCACGTACATCTGGCTGGCAGCCGTGGAATTGATCTCCATCTCTCCGCTAACCGTGCATTTATCGAACCTGCTGTAATAACAATTGCCTGCAAGGCCGCCAATGCGCGGCGAAGCGGAACTCGACGTCACCTTGAGCGACACGTTGACATGGCAGTTCTCGACGAGGGTAGGCGTAGCGCTTCGTCCGTTGATATAGCCTGCCAATCCGCCCGCGTACAGGGTGCCCGTGACACCGCTCAGTTCGATCGAGCCGTTGACATTCAGGTCATATACGCCCGGAGAATTGTATATGCAACCGAACAGGCCGGCGCAATTCGAGCCTGCGGCGACACTCGCGCACCTCAGATTGTTGATCGTGAACCCGCCGCCGTCGAACGTGCCCTCGAATGCGATCCTGCCGAACAGAGAGTAGCTTTTGCCTATGGGGGTCCAGTTGAGGCCGTCGAGGTCCATGTCCGAAAGCAGTTTGACCGTGTAGCCCGACAGGTTGGCGGGGAGGTTTGCGACCGTCGCATCCCCGTTGACCACCGCGGCCAGCCACGCGAGTTCTTCGGGCGTGGCGATCTCGATCAGTTTCTCGTCCATGTCGAGCGTGGTCGGACCTTCGGCAACAGTACCGTCCCATACGGGGTTGGTGTTCACCACCGGGGTTACGGGCACGAGGATGGTGACGACCGTCCTGCCGCCCGGTTTAAGGCTGAGCGCGGTTCGTTCGACGGTGAACTCTCCGGCGCTGGTGTCGAAGGTGAAGAGCATCGCACCGCCCGCCGCGTAGTTACCGGGAAGCATCATCAGGTGCGCCGTAAGGAACTCTTCGGTTGCCGGCAGGCTGGGGTCGGAGACCACCCTCGTCTCGTCCGTGGCCTGAAGCGTGGCCCCGGCGAGGTTCAGCCGCATGGTGTAGCCGGAGGTTCCGCCCTCGATCCTACCGAAAGCGGGGTCGATGCCCGGGGTGGTGATATTCACTTCGGCCCCCGTGAGCGAATAGGGGACGGTTTCCGGGTTCACGGACTCGATCTTCACCGAGTTGAGCGTCACCGGAACGTCGTTATGGGCGATCAGGCGAAGCTCCAGGAGCGAGAACAGCGGTGTGAAATCCATCTTCACGGGGGAGGACGCCTCCCCCCGCGTGAAGTCGGGAGCCACGCCCGTCGCCGGTCTGGCGACCATCACGTTGAGCGCCGCCATGCTGCCGGGAGCGTTCCCCGTCTGCGTCTGCACGCCCGGCAGCGACACCTCTATGTGTTCGGGGTCGATCCCCCCGCCCGCGGGGCAGGGGCTGACGGCGTAGAAGAATTGCTGCTGTTTCGAGGCGTCCCAGTAGAGGTCGCCCTCGAACGTCGCGCTTCCCGCGGCGTTGTCTATCGAGCCCGCCACGGCGGTGAAGGGCGTAACCTCGGAAATACCCCCGGTTCGCCTCCAGAACATGCCGAAACTGTCGCCCTCGTTCCAGGAGCAGAAACCGCCCCCGGCGCTGGAGAATTTCCCCATTTCGCCCACAGCCGTGACTTTGAGCGGGTCGCCCGGTTCGGGCGGCGGAACGGGTCCGGGGGTCGGTGCGTCGTCCTTGCACGAGGCCATCGCCAGCACGGCGAAGGCGCAGGTGAGCGTAAGGTAAAGTGATCGTTTCATAAAAGTCGTATTCAGGTTGTTTTCTTTTTAGTGGTAAAAACTACATGCGCTCTTCCATGTTCATAATTCATAACTTCTTCTTCGCGGCGGCCTCGGCCTTTTTCATCGCGCGCCAATCCTCCACGCTCATGCCCGCGGCGTCGGCCTCGGCCTGCTCCTTTTCGGCTTTTTCGGCGGCGAGGCGACCGCGCCGCTGCGCCACGATGTTGTCGGTGTACTCGACGATGGTGTTCATCACTTCGATAAAGGCCCGCCACGGCGCGCCGGGTTCGGTGCCCAACACCTCCTGCAACGACTCGACGCGGAAAACGATCTGGCCGTAGAGCGCGTCCATCGCCAGACGAACCTCGCGCATCGAGAGGTCGGTGCGGGCGGTGGCCTCGTCGAAGCGCGTCTCCATCAGCCGTTCGACCGCGATGTTGCGCTTGTCCAGCTCGCCGATCCACGGTATCAGGTCGAGCATCGCGCAGTCGTTGGCGTGTTTCGTGTCCGCCAGATCGCCTAAAAGGTTGGTCACGGCGGCGGTCTGGGCGCTCTTGCCCAGGGCCGTGACGTCGCCGTAGCCGTCGAGCACTATCTTCACCCTCCGCGCGGCCTGCTTCACCTCGGGCTTGAAGTGGCGCAGGGCGGATGCCACGACGTCCTTCATGCCGCGGAATACCTCGTCGCGGGCGCGGTCGGCGGCGTCGATGTCCGCCGACAGGGCGCTTTTCACGATCTTTTTGTACGCCGCGTCCAACTGGCCGTAGAGTTCGACGAAGCGCGTGTGGAGCGCCTCGATCTTGATCGCCGCCGCGCCGCTGGCCTTGATGTGGTCGGCCAGCCGCGTGATGAACTGCCAGTACTCGTCGTTGTGGAGGCTGATCAGGTGGATTCTTTTGATTTTCATCTCAATTCTTTTTATCGGTTGCCTGCACGGGCTGTGCAGGTGGTAAATCGTGCCGTTCGGTCGTTGCACGGGCTGTGCAAGTCGTGAATCTTGCGATTCGGTCGTTGCACGGACTGTGCAAGTCGTGAATCTTGCGATTCGGTCGTTGCACGGGCTGTGCAAGTCGTGAATCTTGCGATTCGGTCGTCGCACGGGCTGTGCAAGTCGTGAATCGCGTGAGTTGCCCGTTGCACGGGCTGTGCAGGTCGTGAATCGTGCCGCTTGCAATGACGGGGCGGTACGCGGCCAACTCATAACTCATAATTCATGCGCGCACAAAAAAAACGTGCGCGCCTTGCTATCGGTTGGCGGTCATTCGACCGCCTTCCTCCTCGCGGCTCGGCAGATTGCAAGCAAGCTTGCATCTGCTCTCGCGCCGCAGCGTCGGTTCACACGTTCAATGTTTTGTTTCGGAAAGCCCCCGCGGGGGCGGGTGTCATTGTACGGCTGGCGCCGCTTGCTGGTTTTTCAGATACTCCTTGATCTGTGCCAGCGTCATGTGCGAGATGTCTTTCGAGATCTTCTCCTTGATGGCCCGGATGCTTTTTACCGCG
>JAITWC010000079.1 GCA_031285485.1 Alistipes sp. | reverse complement strand
CGAAAACATCATCCGTGAGGTGAAGATATTCCGCATCATCGCTGAGAAGTACCGCAATCGTCGCCGCCGTTTCGCACTCAGATTCAACCTCATCGCAGCTATCTACAACCTGAACTTATGCCACGCATAATTTGTCGACGAGGTCTATTAATTGGCGTTAAAACTGGAATGGAGCCATCCGAGCAATCGGGTGGCTTTTTTATTTGGAAATTATTGGCTATCTTTCCAACAGGCAGGGGGCAGGAAAAACCCGATATTTGTGTGTAAAAGCGTGTGTAAACAAAAAATTATCGCTGTAATCCTTTGATTGTCAATAGCTATTTTTTATTTATAGGTGTCCGTAACGAAACTCCCTCCGCAATCCACAATATTTTGCCTTTTCATCACTCGCAACGGAGTGCAGACCGAAGAAGTTTTCACCGCTGTATCAGCGAATTACGCCGTTTTGTCCGCTTTTGCAGTTTAGGTGCAGGATTAAGTACCGGAACTCCTTCCCAACCGCTCTATATTCTTCCATTTCGGGGTTTTTCGACCTGAAGGAGAATGGCGAACAACACCGCCGAACAAACCTGCACCACAAACACTTAACTCATTTACGCCCCGTTTTGCCGTTTTTACGAGGTCTTTCACTACTTTTGCACCATGAACAAACCAACGGTTGCACTGATCTACGATTTCGACGGGACGCTCTCGGCCGGCAACATGCAGGAGTACGATTTCATTCCGGCGGTCGGCAAGAACAACAACGATTTCTGGTTCGAAAGCTCGCAGCTCGCGCGCGACGCCGACGCCGATCCAATCCTCACCTACATGGCGCGCATGATCGCCGAGGCCAAGGCGAGTAACGTGCCCATCACCAGGGAGCGTTTCCGGGAGTTCGGCCGCAGTGTGCGGCTTTTCCCGGGGGTGGAGGAGTGGTTCGGCCGCATCAATCGCTACGGCGTCGGGAAGGGACTCGACACAGTTCATTACATCAACTCGTCGGGCATCCGGGAGATGATCGAGGGGACGGCCATCGCGGGCGAGTTCCGCAAGATCTACGCCAGTTCGTTTCTCTACGACGACGCGGGCGAGGCTTACTGGCCCGGCGTGGCGATCAACTTCACCAACAAGACGCAGTTCATATTCAAGATCAACAAGGGCGTCGACGAGGTGTGGGACGGCAAGGCGGTCAACGAATACGTTCCCGAACACCTCCGTCCCGTTCCGTTCGGCCGGATGATCTACTTCGGCGACGGCACCACCGACATCCCCTGCATGAGGCAGGTGAAGTCGTCGGGAGGCTATTCGATAGCGGTCTACAACCCCGGGGAGGGGGACAAGCGCCCCGTGGCCGAGAAGCTGCTGGGCGAGAACAGGGTGAATTTCGTCTCCCCCGCCGATTACGGCGAAGGGGGCAGGCTCGACAGGATAGTACACACGATAATCGACAAAATCGCCGCCGAGGTGGAACTTTCGAGGTTATGAAGATAGTTTTTGCAACGAATAACAGCCACAAGCTGGCGGAGGTGTCGGCGATCCTGGGGCCCGGGTGGGAACTCGTGACCCCCGCCTCGCTGGGCATCACCGAAGATATTCCCGAGACCGGCGACACGCTTGAGGACAACGCGCTGCAAAAGGCGCGTTACCTGTACGAACGCATAAACGGTGAGAGGAGTGACGGCGTGACTGAATCCGTCGTCGGCGTTCCGACTTTCGCCGACGACACGGGGTTGGAGGTTGCGGCTTTGGGCGGCGCTCCGGGTGTGCGATCGGCGCGTTACGCGGGCGACCGTCACGACTTCGACGACAACAACCGGCTGCTGCTCCGCAATCTTGAGGGGGCGGCCGATCGCTCGGCGAGGTTCCGCACCGTGATAGCCCTGATCATCGACGGGCGCGAACATCTGTTCGAAGGGCGGGTCGAGGGGCGCATCGTCGACGGGTACCGCGGCACGGAGGGGTTCGGCTACGATCCGATCTTCGCGCCGGCCGGCTCGACCGCGACGTTCGCCGAGATGCCGCCGGAAGAGAAGAACGCCATGAGCCACCGTGCCCGGGCGGTGGAAAAACTCGCGCGGTTCCTGAAGATAAATTATGAATTATGAGTTATGAGTTATGAGTTGGTTTGTTTGCGGCGCGATTCACGGCTTGCGCAGCCCGCGCAACCACCAAAACGAAAGTTTCACGGCTTGCGCAGCCCGCGCAACCACCAAAACGAAAGTTTCACGGCTTGCGCAGCCCGCGCAACGACCAAAACGAAAGTTTCACGGCTTGCGCAACCCGCGCAACGACCAAAACGCGCGATTCACGACTTGCAGAACTTCTGCAAGGGAGTAGTTTAACGACTAATTTATTTTGCGTATGAAAATAACCCTTATCCTCGCCGCGGCACTGCTGATGGCGGTCTCATGCGGGGGGCAAAGAAAAAACGCATCCGGCGCGGGCAGCGACGGAGCTCTCACCGCCGACTCGGTGACGATATACCGACCGCCACAACCGCCGGCTATGATGACCGATCCGGCGGCGCAGTTGCAGTGGGCCACGGAACATTACTTCGACGACTTCCAGTTCGCCGACACCACCGCCGTGCCGCGATGGGGCGACTACGCAGAGCAGGCCTTCGTCGATGTCAACTACGCCCTGGCCCAAAGCAACGTCCCGTTCGAGGTAGCGTCCGCCACATTCACCAACCTGTTCCGCAAGGCGGCGGTCAACAAAGCCGCCTTCATGAAGTTCGCGGAGGTGGCCGAGAAGTATCTGTTCGATCCCAACTACCCGATGCGCAACGAGGAACTCTACATCGTGGTGCTCCGGGCCGTGCTCGACAACCAGGGACTCGACGAGTGGGAACGCGTCCGCCCCCGGGAACAGCTCCGCCTCGCGCTCAAGAACCGCGTGGGCGACCTCGCCACCGACTTCCGGTACACCCTCGACAGCGGCGCATCCGGAACGCTGAGCGGGATCGGGGCTCCCTACACCCTCATCTTCTTCAACAACCCCGGCTGCCCGGCCTGCCGTCAGACCATCGACCGGATCATGGCCTCGCCATTCTTGAGCGGCATGATCGAAAAGGGTAATCTCGCAGTGCTGGCACTCTACACCGACGCCGACCTCGACGCGTGGAGAGAGTACAACCCGCAGATGCCCCAACACTGGATACTCGCATACGACGCCGGAGAAAAGATCAAAAACGAAGAACTGTACGACATCAAGGCCATCCCCACCATGTACCTGCTGGACGCCGGGAAACGGGTGGTGCTGAAGGACGAAATGTCGGTACCGCGAATAGAACAAACCCTGGCGGCAGCCACCACTGCCCAATAAACTTTTAGAGATGAAATTGATTGACGGAAAAGAGGTCGCGGCAGCGCTGCGCAAAGGGATAGCCGCCGAGGTCGGAACGATGGTCGCCGCGGGCGGGCGTCCGCCCTGTCTGGTGGCGGTGCTCGTGGGCGACGACGGGGCATCGCAAACTTACGTGGGAAACAAGGAGAAGATGTCGGCCGAGGTGGGCTTCCGCTCGCAGGTGTTGCGCCTGCCCGACTCCACCACACAGGAAGAACTGCTCGCCGAAGTCGCGCGCCTGAACGCCGATACCGAGGTGGACGGCTACATAGTCCAGATGCCCCTGCCGCGGCACATCGACGAACAGCGGATCATAGAGGCGATAGACCCGCGAAAGGACGTCGACGGATTCCATCCCGAAAACGTGGGGCGGATGGCGATGGGGCTCCCGGCTTTCGTTTCCGCCACCCCCGACGGCATACTCTCGCTGCTGCGCTACTACAACATCCCCACCGCCGGTAAACACTGCGTCGTGATCGGCCGCTCCAACACCGTCGGCCGGCCCATTGCCAACCTGCTCTCGCAGAAGGGTTGGGACTGCACCGTCACCATCTGCCACAGCCGCACGGCGAACCTGCCGCAGGTCGTGGCGCAGGGCGACATTGTGATCGCCGCGCTCGGCCGCGCAGAATTCGTCACCGCCGATATGGTGAAAGAGGGTGCCGTGGTAATAGACGTGGGCATAACCCGCGTGGCGAGCGAAACAACCAAAAGCGGCTGGCGGTTGCTGGGCGACGTGAAGTTCGACGAAGTGGCCCCGCGATGCTCCTACATTACTCCTGTTCCCGGCGGTGTCGGCCCGATGACCGTGGTGTCGCTGATGAAAAATACCCTCAAAGCCCGGCGCGGACTTTGACTCTGGCATAATGCAAAAAAAGATCGAGCGCTCTCAAATGGCGCTCGATCCTTTTTTATTGAGTCGGCTCGCGATAATATTGCCGGCGGAACTCGATGGCGTAGGCGGGCAGTGGTTCCGAGCGGTCGGCCCACATCCTGTTTTGGGTGAGGTATTCACGCCGTCGGATTAT
>JAITWC010000070.1 GCA_031285485.1 Alistipes sp. | reverse complement strand
TTTTCTTATCTTAGCGGAAATTTTCATGACTCGCGACCGTACCACTCTCTGTTTCACGGGCCACCGGAGTTACGTTCCGTCGGTGGAGGGTGAGGCGCGTCTGGTTGAGGCGCTGAATGCCGCGTTAGCCGACGGCTACCGGACGTTCATTTCGGGGATGGCTCCGGGTTTCGATCTTGCCGCCGCCGAGGCTGTTTTACGTCTTCGCGTGCAGGGGGTTCGCCTCGTGGCGGCAATCCCATTCCGCGGCCAACCCCACGGCTGCACCGCCGATGACCGCCGCCGTTACGACGCTCTGTTGGAAGCGTCGGACGAGGCGTGTGTGCTTGCCGAGCGCTATTCTCTCGGCTGCTACTACCGGCGCGACGACTGGATGGTGGATCGCTCGGCAAGAATGATCTGCTGGTACGACAGCGCTGGCGGCAACTCGGGCACGCGTTACACCGTCCACCGCGCCTTGAAAGCAGGGCTGGAGATGGTTAATGTCTTTCGCGACCCGAACGGGACGCTTTTTTAAGAGAGCAGTTCGCGGGCCTGCCGAAGGGCGGCGTCGGTGACGGTGCTACCGCTGAGCATGGCAGCTATTTCGGCTACCCGTTCGTCGGGAGAGAGGGTTCGGATGTGCGTCGTGCCTTCGTGTTTGTAGACCAAGAAATGTGTGCCGGGCTTGGCGGCGATCTGCGGCAGGTGGGTGATGTTGACCACCTGGCAGTGGGCGGTAAGGTCGGCTATCACTTCGCCCATCGCGTCGGCCACACGTCCGGAGACCCCGGCGTCGATCTCATCGAAGATTACGGTAGGCTGCCCTACCGAGCGCGCCAACAGCGTCTTCAGGGCGAGCATCACGCGAGATATCTCGCCGCCGGAGGCGATCTTCTCTATCGCCCGCGGGGCCATCGACTCATTTGCAGTAAACAGGAACCTCACCTCGTCGCCACCGTTCGCCCGTAGCGCCGCCGGAGTGATCTCCACGACGAACCTCGCCTCGGGCATCCCGAGACGGCAAAGCATCCCGGCGACGGTCCCCTCGACTTCAGGGGCAGCATTGCGGCGTCCGGTTGATATTTTTTCGGCAAGCGTTTGTGTTTCGGCTTCGACTTTCGCCACTGCGGCCTCCAACTCGGCGATCTGTTCGCCGCCGTGTTCTATGGCGGCGAGGCGGGCGGTGAAATCGGCCTGAAAGGCGAGCAGTTCGGCAGTCGACGTGACGCGGTGTTTGAGTTGCAGCGCGCCTATGGCGTCGAGCCGCGCGACTACCGCCCCCAGACGCTCGGGATTTCCCTCCACTCGCTCGCAGGCATCGGCCACCTCGCGCTCAAGATCGGTAAGATTTATATGGGCCGAGGCGAGACGTTCGGCCCATGCAGTAGCCCCGGGGTGGATCGCCCCTACCCTTTCGAGGACCCTGCGCAGCGCCCTCAACCTCGGGGCAATACCCGTTTCGTCTGTTCCCAGTTCGGCGGTCACGAGGGAGAAAGCCTCGCGTAGTTCGTCGCTGTGCGAAAGTTCGCGCTGTTCGGCTTCGAGAGTTGTCTCCTCACCCTCCACGAGTCTCATAGCGGCGAGTTCGGTGACCTGATGACGTAGCCACTCCTCGTCGCTACTCGCGGTGGCTGCTGCGATGCGTGTTTCGGCCAATTTTTTTTGCAGCGCGCGCCAGGCGGCGAACCCGATGGCGTATTGCTTCACCAACGCGTCTTGAGACGCGGCGGCATCAAGGGTTGACACGCGGAAGGTGTCGTCGCGCAGCAACAGATTTTCATGTTGGGAGTGAATGTCGATCAGCCGCTCGCCCAAAGCCCGCAGCACGCCCAGCCCTACAGGCAGGTCGCTCACATAAGCGCGGCTCTTGCCCGATGCCGAGATCACGCGGCGCACCGTCACAACGGGTTCGTAGTCGAGGTCGTTCTCGTCGAAAAACCCCTCCAGTCCGTAACCCTCGACGGCGAAGTTCCCCTCCACGACACACGCCCGTGTCGGATCGCGCTGCACCCCCGACTCGCCGCGGGTGCCGAGCAGCAACCCCAGAGCGCCGAGCAAAATAGACTTCCCAGCCCCGGTCTCACCGGTAATAATATTGAGACCCGGCCCGAGCGTCATCTCAAGCCGGTCGATCAAAGCGTAATTCTCAACCGATAAACTGCGCAGCATATCATCCGTGTATTAAAACCACCGCCTCGGCCGCAACTCCCTCCTCACGCCCGGCGAATCCGAGCCGTTCGGTGGTAGTGGCCTTCACCGACACCGCGCCGACGTCCACCCCAAGCGCAGCTGCAAGCTCGGCCTGCATCGAGTCGATATGCGGGCGGATTTTCGGGGTCTGGAGCGTCACAGTGCAGTCGACATTGCCGACCTCCCACCCCGCGCCGCGCACCAACGCCACCGTGCGGCACAAAAACTCACGCGAGTCGATGCCGCGAAACCGCACATCGGTGTCGGAGAAATGCAGCCCGATGTCGCCCAGCGCCGCCGCACCCAACAGCGCGTCGCACAGCGCGTGGATCACCACGTCGCCGTCGGAGTGGGCAACGCACCCCTTCGTATGTGGCACCGTCACTCCGCCGAGCCTCAACACAAGCCCTTCGGCCAAACGATGCACGTCGTATCCGTGTCCGATCCTGAAATTCATAGCTT
>JAITWC010000002.1 GCA_031285485.1 Alistipes sp. | reverse complement strand
GCTTGCAAAACCGGCGAAAAACCCCTGTCTTCGCCGCACTAAACCGCCAAAACGCACGACGATGGCACCGCAACACGAAGATATACCGCTCCACGACGGGCGGATGCTGCGCCTTCGGGTGGCGCAAAGCCCGCTGCGGCCGGCCGCCACCGCGCGGCGCATGGACACGGCGACCTGCTCAACAAGGTAACCCGCGCGCGGGACGTTCAGCCAAACCGACAGCTATTCCCCCCGTGAGAAAGTTGCGAAAAGGTCGTGTTCGTCGGCTCCGGTGATGCTCACCGTTATGAGATCGCCGGGCGAGAGGGCGTCGTCGGGGGCGCCGACGAGTATCTCTCCGTCCACTTCGGGTGAGTCGCGCTCGCTGCGGCACACCCATGTGCCGCCTTCGCGACGGTCGACTATCACGCGCGTCGTGGAACCGACCAGCGCGGCGTTCAGCTCGGCCGAGATGTCGGCCTGCAACGACATGAGCCGCTCCGCGCGTTGTCGTTTCACCTCGTCGGGCACGTCGTCGGCGAGGCTGTCGGCGGAGTATGTGCCCTCCTCGGCGGAGTAGGGGAACACCCCCAGCCGCTCGAAACGCGCCTCGCGCACGAAGTCGAGCAGTTCCTCGAAATCGGCCTCCGTCTCGCCCGGGTAGCCCACGAGCATGGTCGTGCGCAGGGCCAGACCGGGGACCGCCTCGCGCAGCCGCCTCACGAGGGCGCGGGTTTCGTCGCCGCCGTGTCCGCGTTTCATGGCTCGCAGTTGGCCGGCGGCGATGTGTTGCAGCGGTATGTCGAGGTATTTGCAGATCTTGGGCTCGTCGCGCATCGCCTCCGCCACGTCTTCGGGGAAACCGGCGGGGTAGGCGTAGTGCAGCCTGATCCATTCTATGCCGTCGATCGCGGCCAGCCTCCTCAGCAGTTCCGCCAGCCGCCGCTCGCCGTAGAGGTCGAGGCCGTAGTATGTGGTGTCCTGAGCAATGACGATCAGTTCCCGGACTCCCCCGGCGGCGAGTGCCTGCGCCTCGGCCGCGAGTTCTTCGATCGGCACCGACACGTGCGGCCCGCGGATCAACGGAATGGCGCAGAATCCGCACCGACGGTCGCACCCCTCCGAGATTTTGAGGTACGCATAATGGGGCGGGGTGGACAAAACGCGCGTTGTTGCAGGAGTGTGGCCTGCCCCCAACTCCTCGACGATCCCATCGAGGGAGCGGGCGCCGAAACAGGCGTCCACCTCGGGGATCTCGGCGCGCAGTTCGTCGGCGTAACGCTCGCTCAGGCAGCCGATGACGTAGAGCCGGTCGATCTCGCCCCGCTCCCGCGCCGCGGCCAGGGAGAGGATCATCTCGATCGACTCCTCCTTGGCGTCGCCGATGAACCCGCAGGTGTTGACAACCACCACCCGCGCGCCCGGGTCGTTGCTGTCGAACACCACGTCCCAGCCCGCCGCAGCAGCCCTCGCCGCCAGACGCTCCGAGTCGACGAGGTTTTTCGAGCACCCCATTGTTATTATGTTTATCGTCCCGCCCACTGTTCGTAAAAGATTGATTTATGGTAGAATTTCCCGCTCGGGGTAACCTCGAACTCCGTCCATCGGTCGTCCCACAGGAAACCGTCGCCGATCTCAAGCCCGAGTTCGAGCATGGTGTAGGTGTACATATCGTTCTTCCACACCACTTTGAAGGCGGTGGGTGGCGACACTCCGTCGCCGCTGAGCGAGATTATGCGGGTGAGGTTGTTGTATCGCCCCTTCAGTGAGTTGCGCACCTCCCACGACTGGCGGGTTTCGGTGGCGGCGTAGAGTGTCCAGTAGAGTGCGGTGAGGTTGACAGGCGTGCGGCGCAGTATCTCCGTTCCGAGTGCGTAGGCGGCGGCGTAGTCCTCGGCCATTATTGCTCGCTGCATGTCGCCCTCGCCAGCCACTTCGGGAGTGAATCCCGGCTGCATTGGGAATCCCCAGTAGACTATGGCGCAGTCGCGGGCCGGCATCCACACCATTCCCTCCGAGAACTTGTCGGCCAGCCGCCTGTACTCCACCGGGTCGCGCACCACGGTGTCGAACCCCGGCGCTATCGCCTCCAACCAGTCGGGGGCGGGCTGCGACCGGAGAGTCGGAACGGCAAACCCCATCAAAACAACGACTGCCAATATCGCTCTTTTTACCCTCATTTTCTCACTCCTCGAAAAGCGCATCGACGAACGCGCGGCGGTCGAAGGCCTGAAGGTCGTCGATGCCTTCACCCACGCCGATCCAGCGCACCGGCACGCGGAAACGGTCGCTGATGCCTATCACGACACCCCCCTTGGCCGTGCCGTCGAGTTTCGTTATGGCGAGCGACGAGACCTGCGTGGCGACGGTGAACTGCGCGGCCTGCTCGAAGGCGTTCTGGCCCGTGGAGCCGTCGAGCACGAGCATCACCTCGTGGGGCGCCGAGGGGACGACCTTTGCCATCACGTTGCGGATCTTGGTGAGTTCGTTCATCAGCCCCACTTTGTTGTGAAGCCTTCCGGCGGTGTCGATCAGCACCACGTCGGCGCCGTTGGCCACGGCCGACCGCAGCGTGTCGTAGGCCACCGATGCGGGGTCGGAGCCCATCTGCTGGCGCACCATCGTTGCCCCGGCACGGTCGGCCCACACCTGAAGCTGGTCTATCGCGGCGGCGCGGAAGGTGTCGGCGGCTCCGATGTACACTTTTTTGCCTTCGCGGGTAAGTTTCGCCGCGAGTTTGCCAATGGTCGTGGTCTTGCCCACGCCGTTGACCCCTACGACCATCAGGACATAAGGTTCTCCGGGTGCGGGTGCGGCGCCGAAATCCCCCGCAGTGTCGTTCTCTTCGAGCAGCGCGGTTATCTCCTCTCGCAGAATGTTTTGCAACTCGTCGGCTCCCAGATATTTATCGCGGGCCACGCGTTGCTCTATGCGGCGGATAATCCCGACAGTCGTGTCGACACCAACGTCGGACGAGACAAGCACCCCTTCCAACTCGTCGAGCATCTCCTCGTCGACCTTCGAACGTCCCGCCACGGCTCTCGTCAGACGCGAGAACAAACCCTGGCGTGTTTTTTGAAGCCCTGCATCAAGGGCCTTTTTTTCCTCTCTCTGCGTAGTTAAATCCGCCGCCGGCGTTCCGGCCTTTTTTTTGAATATGTCGAACAATGCCATAACGATCTTAAAATAATTATCCCGCAAATATACTATCTTTGGCGCGATTATGGAAGATTTGAAGAGAGAAAAGGAGCGTATACTGGTGCGCACATCGTGGGTCAGCACCATCGGCAACGCCGTGCTGGCAGCCTCTAAGGTGGCGGTGGGCCTCATCGCGGGCAGCATGGCGGTGATGGGCGACGGGGTCGACACGTCGATCGATGTCGTGATCTCGCTCATCATGCTCACCACGGCCTACATCGTGCGCCGTCCTCCCAGCCGCCGCTATCCGTTCGGTTACGACAAGGCCGAGGGAGTGGCGTCTATCGTGCTGGGCCTTGTGGTGTTGTTCGCCGGGGTGCAGATGTTCATCCCGTCGTTGCGGATGATCTTCTCGGGGGAGGAACGCGAACTGCCGGGCATGCTGTCGATTTGGGTTACGGTGTTCTCCATAGGGGGCAAGTTCGCCCTGTCGTGGTACCAGTTCCGGGTGGGCAAGCGTTGCGGCTCCGATATGATTATCGCCAACGCCAAGAACATGCAGGGCGACGTGATAATCTCCGTCGGAGTGCTGGCCGGGCTGTTCTTCACCTATGTGTTGCGGATGCCGATCCTCGATACCGTCACGAGCCTTATCATCAGTATGTGGATCGTCAAGATCGGTATGGGGATAGTCCTTGAATCTGCGGGCGTGCTGATGGACCACGTGAAGGACGAAACTATCTACCGGCAGGTGTTCGACGCCGTGGGCCGCGTGGCCGAGGCGAAAAATCCCCACCACCTGCGCATCCGTTCCGTCGGCGGCAGGTGGATGATCGACCTCGACGTAGAGTTGGAGGGCGAGATGAGCGTCTCCGCCGCCCACGCCATAGCCGACCGCGTGGAGGAGAGCATCCGCGACGAGGTGGTCGATGTTTACGATATTGAGGTACATGTCGAGCCGTTCGGCGCGCATCATAAAACCGAACCTTTTGGAGTCAGTTTTTGACAATTTGCATTCTCCGCCGCTGTGGCGGCGCCGTCCCTTCCGGCCCGATCTCCTCCGCCGGGTCGTTGTCCTCCATCGCCCCCTGAACGTTGTTGAACCGGGTGGCTAAATTGAGGTAGAACGTACCGGATGAAGACGCCCGACAAGCAACAGGTGTTGCCCTCACTCCACAAATCATGTTTTTTAACCGTTATTTCATTCGAATACCGATCATTCCCCTACTTATCCGAATCCGACTCCAAAGCCGACATCACCTCACAACCTATCCCGGGCTTTACCCCGAACGGTATCAATCCAATTTTATCCTTGAATATTTTATGGACTATTGCCTTGTTTAACAGATCTGTGATATTCAACTCGCCATCGTAGTACGGATCGTGCTTTCGCCCTTTTACTTCCCGCAATTCCGTCGGATACGTTTTCTCCACATCTTCGTAATCTTTCTCATATCTTTCTATGAGTCGCTTGCATATCTCTTTATAGTACTCCTTTTTTTGCGGACCAAAATTTTCAGAATCATTCTTCCCCTCGGTCACATACATCAATTCCAGTATTTTCTCTGTGAGTGTCTCCGACTCGCCACCCAGAAACCGCAGGTCTTCCTCCTTGATTCCGACGGGCACACCTGTCGATCTGAGGTGTTCTGCCGTCACATCCACCTTTGTGTTGTAATTTCTCAAATGCAGTTCGAATTCGTGTAACATGTTGTGGTGCCCGGGCCTCGTGCATTCGAATCTGTCGAGATGCAGGTCTTCTGCCAGTACTTTCAGTTTGTGGATATGCTCTTCCGACGGATAACACTTCGCCAGTCCGTTTTCGCCGTATTCCTTTCCGATTTTCCGTTCGATGGCGCACAACACGACTTTGTTTCGATACAGATGCCGCACGATATCCCACAACGTCTCCTTTTGCGCATCGGTTTTTATCCTCAGTTCCGCAACCTTTGTCGCTGCGACTTTCGTCCAGTACCACGATCTGAAAGCGTACCACGTCGACACGAACGCAATCATCAATGAGAGTATGGTTATCCCCAACAACCAGTAGTCTATATCGGGTTTCGTGTGATCTGCGATTTTTTCGGTATATGTCGCGATATTTGCGGCATGGTTTATCGCCTCGTGTATGGTCGGTTGGCCGTTCTCCGCCGCTGTTGCGACTTCCGTCGTTCGTTCCGTTACCGCCACTGATCCTACGGCAACCTCCGTGACGGAACTTTGTTGTTCCGTCACGATTTTTTGGTCGACCTCGACCGTTGTCTGTCGGGCGCCCGCCGCGATCGAGAACAACGTGTACACGACCGACAAAACATACCGTTTCATGTTCCGTCGGTTATTTAAATTCCACCAGC
>JAITWC010000167.1 GCA_031285485.1 Alistipes sp. | reverse complement strand
CAGCACCGGAGAGCCGTCGTCCCTGCGTGAGGCGCGGACTACACCGCCCAAGTCGAACCCGAAGCCAAAAGCGCGTCGACGTCGGTGATACTCGCGGCGGCGCGCTGTTCGGTCAACTGCCGCACAACCTCGGTATCGTATGTCGGGGCGTCCACTTGCCGGATGATCCCCAACGCAACGGGATAGTCGGGCCACGACATTCCCGCGAGCAGAAAATGCACCATCGGATTGGCCGCGTGAGCGTCGTGGGTCAGCACGCCTGGGTCGTCGGCCGCCACCACTTTAAGCCGCTCGCCGTCGAAAGCCAGACCCTTGTCCCGCACGGTACCGAAAATCATCTTCTCGCCATGCCTCAGCAGCACGGTATTCTCCGCCCGCGCAGCCTTGTCGCCCGCGTAAGCCGCATGGGTCTTGTCGTTAAAGATAACGCAGTTCACAAGGGCTTCGACCACCGCCATGCCGCGATGCCGCGCACCCACAACGAGCAACTCCCTGGTCAGCGCAACCTCGGCGTCGACGCTGCGGGCAAAGAACGTGCCGCCTGCGCCTATGCAAAGTTCACCCGGCTTGAAAGGCTTCTCGACCGTCCCGAAGGGCGAAGTCTTCGTCACCTTTCCCAGCTTGGTCGTGGGCGAGTACTGCCCCTTGGTGAGGCCGTAGATCTCGTTGTTGAAGAGCATCATCGTAAGGTCGATGTTGCGCCTCACGGCGTGGATAAAGTGGTTGCCGCCGATGGCCAGCGAGTCGCCGTCGCCCGTCGCCACCCACACGTTCAGATCGGGATTGGCCGTCTTGACCCCCGTCGCAATAGCCGCGGCGCGACCGTGGATGCCGTGAAAACCGTAGGTCTTCACATAGTAGGGAAAGCGCGACGAACAGCCGATGCCGCTCACCACGGTGAACCGCTCCTTGGGGATGCCGTCTTCGGTGGCGACCTGTGCGAGGGCCGCCTGCATCGAGTTCAACACCGCGTGGTCGCCGCAGCCGGGGCACCACTTCACCTCCTGGTCACTCTTGAAATCCTGAGCGCTGTATATACAGTTGTTTGTCATGATGATCCTATTTTAAGAGTGAATGGAGATGAGCCGTAAGTTCGTCCACCGTGAATGGAAGCCCCTGCACCTTGTTGTATTGTTCGAAGTTGAAGCGCTGGAAGTTCATGCGCAGGTAACCCGCGAACTGCCCCATGTTGAGCTCGCACACGACGATCCGTTTGAACTTCGAGAATATCTCCTCGCACCCCCGCGGCAGCGGGTTGATCCAGTTGAAGTGGCACAGCGACACCCGCCGTCCGTCAGCCCGCAGCTTTTCGACCGCCGAAAACAGGTGGCCTTTCGTGCCGCCCCACCCCACGACGAGCAGGTCGCCCTCGGCGTCGCCGAGCGTGATCTCCTGCGTGGGGATCGCGCCCACCACCTTCACCACCTTCGCGGCACGAAGTTCGGTCATGGTCTGGTGATTGGCCGGGTCGTGCGACACGGCCCCGGTGCGCTGATGCTTCTCCAGCCCTCCGATGCGGTGCTCCAAAGCGGGCGTTCCGGGAATGGCCCACGAACGTGCACCGACCTCCGGATCGCGGTCATAAGAGTAATAGCAGTCACCCTGCAATTCGCTCACGATCGGAGCCTTGATCGACGGGTAATCGCTCATCGAAGGAATGCACCAAGGTTCGCTCCCGTTGGCAATAAACCCGTCGGTAAGCAAGATCACCGGCGTCATCCGCTCCAGAGCGATCTTCGACGCCCAGAAAGCGTAATGGAAACAGTCCGAAGGGGTCGACGCGGCAACAACCGGCATCGGAGCCTCCCCGTTGCGACCATGCAACGCCTGCCACAGGTCGCTCTGCTCGGTCTTGGTGGGCAAACCCGTCGAAGGCCCGCCCCTCTGCACATCCACAACCACCAGTGGCAACTCGGTCATAACTGCCAGCCCCATAGCCTCGCTCTTCAGCGACAAGCCCGGCCCCGAAGTGGTGGTCACGGCCAGCGAACCCGCGAAAGCCGCCCCGATAGAGGTGCAGATACCGGCGATCTCATCCTCGGCCTGCACGGTTGTGACTCCCATGTCGCGCCGCTTGGCAAGCTCCTCCAGAATGACGGTCGCCGGAGTGATGGGATAAGAACCGCAGAACAGCGGTCTCCCGCTCTTTTCGGCGGCTGCAACGAAGCCCCACGCTGTGGCCTGATTCCCGTTAATGGTGCGATAGGTACCTTTTGGCAGCGCCGTCGCGGGAGCCACGTCGTAGGTATTGGCAAAAATATGAGTATTCGCAGAGTAGTTGTATCCGGCTTTGAGCGCACGCACGTTGGCCTCGGCCACGGCGGGATTCTTCTTCCCGAACTTCCGCTCGATGTACCCGAAGGTGTGTTCCATCGGCTTGTTGTAGAGATAGAAACAGATGCCCAGCGCGAACATGTTCTTGCACTTGGCGGCCCCACGTGCGTCGAGCCCCAGCCCGTCCACGGCGTCGCGCGTCATCGAAGTTATGTTCGGCATCACCACGTTGTGTTCCCCGAGGCCCAACTCGGCAATGGGATCGTCCGTTGCGAAACCCGCCTTGCGCAGCTCCTTTCCGCCCATCGAATCGCCGTCGAGAATAACGGTCGCGGCGGGCTTGAGCCACTTGGCGTTTGCCTTCAGCGCCGCGGGATTCATAGCCACCAGAGCGTCGCAATAGTCGCCCGGCGTGGCCATCGGGCGCGAACCGAAGTGTACCTGAAAACCCGACACACCGGCCACCGTGCCCTGCGGGGCGCGGATTTCGGCCGGGAAATCGGGGAACGTGGAGATGCCGTTGCCCAGCACCGCCGCGGCGTCGGAAAACAGGGTGCCGGTCAGCTGCATGCCATCGCCCGAGTCGCCTGAAAAGCGAACTACCACATCACTGAGATGTTTGACATATTGTGTGTTCATCATTTTAAAAGGTGTAGTGGCCGCAAATTTACAATATTTTCCATACCTTTGTGTTTCCGAACCATGAAAACTGTTTTTTTTCTGATAGCGGGGGCTGTGATGCTGTCGGGATGCACTCCCGGGGATAAATATCTGCGCTCCGACGCTCCCGGTGTCGGTATCGAGGTCGCCGCCACCGACACCGATCGCCACTCGATCGCCATCACGGCGTCGTCCTCGTGGATGTTCAACACCGCCGGCATGCCCGAGTGGCTCGATCTGCGCTACGACGACAACTCGTCCGGCCTGCTGTGGGTCGGCGCCCTGACACGCAACGAGAGCCTCGACTCGCTGCGCACCACGATCACCATAGTCTCGGGCGACGGCCTGCGCCTCGAAATCCCCTTCGTGCAGTTGCCGATGGAGGTCTCCTTCGCCGTCACCCCGCGCACCGTCGAACCTTTCGGCCCGCGCGAGACCGCCTCCCGCACCCTCAACGTCGCCTCGACCCTCACCTGGGAACACCTCACCGTCGGGGGCAGCGACTGGCTCACGATGATCCGCGACACCGACCCCGACTCCGGGGCCGAACGGCTCACCGTCAATGCCGCGCCCACGCGAGAGCTCGATCCGCGCCGCGACACCATAGTCGTGCGCCCGGTCAACGAGACGTTCCACGGCTACTCCGACTCGATAGCGGTTGTCCAGCGGGGCATCGACCTCGTGGTCTGGTCCGACGCCATGAACGAGACCACGTTCGAGATCGGGATCCCGGCCGAAGGAGGCGAAGTGGCCATGTCGGTCTTCTCGCGCAATGCGTGGACAGTGGCCTCCGACGCCTCGCCCGACCTCATCGCGCTCGACATAGCCGAGGGCGAGGCCGACATCGAGAACGGCATTCCGGTAATAATCACCGCCGCGCCAAACACCACAACCGAGGATCACACGTTCACGCTGACGTTCACCGCCGACGGCGAAACATACGAATACACATGCACACAACAGGGAGGAGCAGCGCCACCGCCCCCACAGGAGGAGGAGCAGCAGCGGGGGAACGAAGGAACATAGTGCGCCGGGCCTACGACTGGGTGCTGGGCTGGAGCGGATCGATGTGGGGCGAGGCGGCGCTGTTCGTGCTGGCGTTCGCCGAGTCGAGTTTCTTCCCCATCCCGCCCGACGTGCTGCTGATCGCGCTGTGCCTCGGCCGGCCCGAGCGTTCGCTGCGTTACGCGCTGATCTGCACGGCGGCCTCGGTCGCGGGAGCGCTGGGAGGCTACGCAATCGGCTACTTCCTGTGGCAGACCGCCTCCGGGGAGTACACCGCCCTCGCCGAGTGGTGCTACGCCCACCTTTTTCCTATGGAGAAGTTCACCGAGGTGCAGCGCCTGTTCGAGCGGTACAACTTCTGGGCAATCTTCACGGCAGGGTTCACGCCGCTGCCCTACAAGCTGTTCACCATCGCGGGCGGAGTGTTCGGCATCGACATCCCGATGTTCGCCGTGGCGTCGGTCGTTTCGCGCGGCCTGCGGTTCTTCCTCATCGCGTGGCTGATAAAACGTTTCGGTCCACCCGTGAAGGTCTTTATCGACAAATACTTCAACCTGCTGGCGGTGGTGTTCACGGTGCTGCTGGTCGGCACGTTCGTACTGGTAAAATATCTTTTGTGATGCGTGTTTACGGGATCATCGGCCGACCGCTCGGCCACTCGCTGTCCAGGGACTATTTCGAGGCGAAGTTCGACAAGCTCGGCCTCACCGACTGCCGTTTCGAGAAGTTCGCCCTGCCCGGTATCGGCGCCATCGAGGGGGTTCTCGCGGAGTACGGCGACTCGCTCAAAGGATTCTGCGTGACGATACCCTACAAGAAGGAGATCATCGCCCGCCTCGACTCCATCTCCGACGAGGCCCGTGCGATCGGCGCGGTCAACTGCGTCCGCGTCCGCGAGGGGCGCCTCGCGGGTTTCAACACCGACGCCCACGGTTTCCGCGTCGGCCTCGAACAACTGCTCGGCCCCGGGAACCTCGTCCCCGGCCATCGTCCCCGCGCACTGGTACTCGGCACGGGAGGGGCTTCGTGCGCCGTGCGCCACGTGCTCGAAACCGCCGGCGTGGACTACAAGATGGTGTCGCGCACCCCCGGCCCCGGCCTCATTACCTACGCCGACCTCACCCCGGAGATCGTGAACGACCACAAATTAATAGTCAACACCACCCCGCTGGGCACCACGCCCGACGTGGAGGGCAAACCGCCGATCCCCTACGGCGCCGTCGGCCCCGGCCACTTCCTCTACGATCTGGTCTACAATCCCCCGTTCACCGCGTTCCTCGCCGGGGGAGCGCGCGGCGGGGCCGCCACGATGAACGGCGAGGCGATGTTCCGCAACCAGGCCGAAAAAAACTGGCAGATATGGAACGGCGATTAAGTTATGGGCCCCCGCGACGTTTTCAGGCCGCCGCGGGGCATGCGAATCCGACCGCGGCAGCTGCGGGGCGGCTTGCGGGGTTTCCCGCAAAGGGCAAAACAACTTTTGGGCGGCTTGCGGGGTTTCCCGCAAAGGTCAAAACAACTTTTGAGCGGCTTGCGGGGCTCCCGCAAAGGCCAAAACAACTTTTGAGCGGCTTGCGGGGTTCCCGCAACGGCCAAAACAACTTTTGAGCGACTTGCGGGGCTTCCGCAACGGCCAAAACAAGCGGCATACGTGTCACGTTCCGAAACTTCACACTTAAAACACTTTAAAATATCATGAAAACTTTATTTTTAACCGTGGCGGTCGCCCTCGCAGCAGCTGCGTGCGCCCCAAAAGGCCCAAAAGCCGTCGAAGAGCAGGCAACCGCTCAAACAACCGAAACCAAAATGATCAGACTGAACGTCTTTGTGACCACCACGCCGGAGAACCTGGCCGAGGTGGTGGAGGGATTGAACACACTCGCGGCCGCGTCGCGCGCCGAAACCGGATGCGAAGGCTACGAGATCTTCCAAAGCACGATCGAACCCACCCGGCTGATAATAG
>JAITWC010000147.1 GCA_031285485.1 Alistipes sp. | reverse complement strand
TGCTGGGGCTGCTGGTCGCCTGCGGAGTGGTGGCGGGGCTGATACCGTCGCTGCGCGCGACACGGATACGTCCGATAGAAGCAATGAGGGCAGACTAAGATGAAGTTTTTCGACACGGACAGTTTTCAGGAGATCTGGGCGACCATCACGCGCAACAAGTTCCGCAGCGTGGCCACGGGATTCGGGGTTTTTTGGGGCCTGTTCATGCTGATCGTGCTGCTGGCGTTCGGCAACAAGATCAAGTTCAGCATCATGGGGCAGTTGGATGGCATGGCGACCAACGTGGTGGGATTCGAACCCGGCCGCACAGGCGAGGCGTACGCCGGTTATCGAAAGGGTCGCTACTGGGAGTTCAATACCCGCGACCTCGAACTGATCCGGCAAAGGGCACAGTCGGTCGATCTCATCGCGCCGATGCTTTGGGGCGGTGGGGCCGACCGCAACGTGGTGCGCGGCATGAAGAGCGGGACATACGGATTTCAAGGCGTCTATCCCGCCTATTTCAAGATGGACCCGTTGGATTTCACGTACGGACGGGCGATCAACGAGGTCGATGTGGAGCAGAGACGCAAGGTGTGCGTGATAGGCAAAACGGTGTATGAGACGCTTTTCGAGCCGGGCGAGAACCCCGAGGGAGAGATCATCCGCATAAACGGAACCTATTTTCAGGTGGTGGGTGTGGCGGTCTCGCGAACGGGCAACTCGCTGTTCTCAAACCCCGCGGAGTTGATCGCACTCCCTTTCTCCACCCATCAGACCATGTTCAGCCGCGGCGACAGTTTCTACTTCCTCGCCTGCACCCCCAAAATGGGATACAACGCCGCGGATGTGGAGACCGAAGTGGGGACGATACTGAGGGCGGCACACAGGATATCGCCCACCGACACGAGCGGATTGCGGTCGATCAACGTCGAGGAGCAAGTCAAAATGATATCGGGAGTCTTCACGGGCATCAACATCCTGATGTGGATCGTTGGGCTCGGCGCGCTGCTGAGCGGCATCATCGGCATATCGAACATCATGCTGGTGACGGTGCGCGAGCGTATGCGCGAGATCGGGGTGCGACGGGCGCTGGGTGCCAAACCGTGGGACATCATCACCCAGATCATGGCGGAGAGCTTCCTGTTGACGGCGATCGCCGGGATGATCGGGTTCCTGTTGGGAGTGGCTACGTCGCTGCTGATCGACAAGATCGACATCGGCGGCGATCGGATAACGGTGGCTTTCGTCGAGCCGATCGTGTCGTTCGGCCTGGCGATGACCGCGATGGTGGTGCTGATGCTGAGCGGTGTGGCGGCGGGACTGCTGCCGGCGTGGCGTGCGCTGGGGGTCAAGGCGATCGACGCGATACGCGACGAATAGCCGACGGACGTTCCCGGACAGAACAGGGAGAGCGGCGGGGCGGGAAAAGCCGACGGCGATAAAGGCCAAAACGACCCCGGCGGCGCTTGCCACAGCGTGGCAAAGAGCAAAACGACCCCGGCGGCACTTGCCACAGCGTGGCAAAGAGCAAAACGACTTCGGCGGCGCTTGCCACAGCGTGGCAAAGAGCAAAACGACCCCGGCGGCACTTGCCACAGCGTGGCAAAGAGCAAAACGACCCCGGCGGCACTTGCCACAGCGTGGCAAAGAGCAAAACGACCCCGGCGGCACTTGCCACAGCGTGGCAACGGGCAAAACAGCTTCGGCGGCGTTTGCCACAACGTGGCAACGGCCGAAACGCCCTATCCGCAAACGAAACGGATTAAAACAACAGATAACAGGGGCCTGCGGGCAGGCCGCACAAAAAATTTGACCGTCGTATGAAAAAATTTTTCAGGATTTTCCTGTTCGCGCTCATCGGAGCCGTCGTTTTGGGCACGTTCTACTGGCTGTGGGCCAAGTCGCGCCCGGTAGAGATCAGCTATGAAACTCTGGAAGCGACCACCGGGTCGATCGAGAACACGAGCGTGGCCACGGGCAAGGTCTCCCCGCGCGACGAGATCATGATCAAGCCCCAGATACAGGGCATCATCTCCGAACTGCGCAAGGAGGCGGGCGATTACGTCCGCGCGGGCGAGGTGATAGCCGTCGTCAAGGTGATCCCCGACATCGCCTCCCTGAACTCGGCCGAGTCGAGGGTGCGCGTGGCCGAGATCTCGCTCGAAACGACCCGCGCGGCCCACGGGCGTCAGGTGGCGCTCTTTGCCGAGAACGTAATCTCGCGCGAGGAGATGGAGGCCAGCGAAGCCGAGTACCGCCGCGCCGAGGAGGAACTCCAGAACGCACGCGACAACCGCGACATCGTGAAAGAAGGGGCGTCGAAAAGCACCTCCGACATCGCCAACACCCAGATCCGGAGCACCATCGACGGCATGATAATCAACATCCCCGTCAAGGTGGGCAACTCGGTGATGCAGGCGTCGACCTTCTCCGAGGGAACGACCATCGCCACGGTGGCCGACATGAGCGACCTGATCTTCATTGGCAACGTCGACGAGACGGAGGTCGGGCGCGTCCACACCGGCATGCGCGTCAAGCTGACGGTGGGCGCCGTGGAGAACCGCACCTTCGACGCCGACCTCGAATACATCTCGCCGCAGGGCGTCGAGACTAACGGCGCCATCCTGTTCGAGATCAAGGCCGCCGCCACGATCCCCGACAGCGTGAACATCCGCGCCGGTTACAGCGCCAACGCCGAGATAGTCCTCGCACGGGTCGAGGATGTGGTCACGGTGCCCGAGAGCGCGGTGACTTTCTCGAACGACTCCACCTACGTCTACCTGCTCGTCGACTCGCTCGCCAAGCCCGCGAAGTACGAACGCCACGACATCCGCACGGGCCTCTCCAACGGCATGTCGATCGAGGTCAAAGAGGGACTCGCCGTCGGCCAGAAGATTCGCGGCAACCGAAAATAACCCGGCCATGAAAAGAATAATACTTATAGCGGCGGCTCTGGTGCTTTGTTCGGCAGCGAGCGGCCAGCAGAAGAAATGGACACTGCGCGAGTGCATCGACTACGCCGTGGAGAACAACATCGAGATCCGCCAGACGGCCCTCGGGGTGGAGAACGCCGGGATCGAACTCAACACCGCCCTCAACAGCCGCCTGCCCAACCTCAACGCGGGGATGGGCCAGAGTTTCAGTTTCGGCCGCACCTCGGTCGACGCCGGCGGCGACACACCCGAGTACCGCAACACCCAGACGTCCGGTTCGTCGATGTCGATCTCGGCCGGAATGCCGCTCTTTCAGGGATTCGGCATCACAAACCGGATCGCCGCCGGACGGGTCGAACTCGCCGCCGCCGCCGAGGGGCTGGAACGGGCAAAACAGAACCTCGAACTGAACGTGGCCGCGTTGTACCTCGACGTGCTGTTCAAACAGGAGATACTCGCCGTCTATCGCGAGCAGACCGCCCTGATGCGCCGGCAGGTGGAGAACACCTCGCGAATGGTCGACGAGGGGAAGGTGGCGCGCGCGCAGTTGCTCGACATCGCCTCGCAACTCGCCTCCAACGAGATGAACGAGGTGGGTGCGGCCAACGATCTCACCCTGTCGCTGCTCACTCTTGCGCAGGCGCTCAACCTCGACGACACCTCGGGGTTCGACATTGCGGGTGTGGAGGCCGCGTCCCTCACCCCGTCGTCGCTGGCGGCGCTGCCCTCGCCCGACGATATCTACCGCGTGGCGGTGGACACACGGCCCGTGGTTCGCGAGGCGCAGTTGAGGCTCCAAAGCTCGGAGCTGAGCGTCAAGATCGCGAAGGCGGCTTTTATGCCATCGCTGAACCTTTCGGCACAGGCGGGCGCGAGCTACATGTACATGTTCGGGCAGGATTTCCAGCAGGCGAGCCTTGCCGATCAGATCCGCAACCGACACAGCGAAAGCGTGGGCCTCAACCTGAGCATCCCCATCTTCAGCCGCAACGCCACCCGCAACAACGTCCGCTCGGCGCGCATCGGCGTGCAGAACCAGACCCTGGCGCTCGAAGGAGTGAAGCAGGCCCTCTACAAGGAGATTCAGCAAGCATGGCAAAGGGCTTTGGCGGCCGGAGCGCGTTACGACGCGGCCACCAAAGCCCTGGCAGCCGCAGAGGAGGCCGCCCGCACCATGCGACTGCGCTACGACGAGGGGAAAGCCACGGCATACGAATACAGCGAGGCCCAGACCCGCCTCACGTCGAGCCGTTCCGACCAGACCCAGGCCCGGTACGACTACCTGCTTAGTACCAAGATACTCGACTTCTACACCGGCCGCGCGATCGAGATCTAACGGGTGCTTTGTTCGAAGAATCCCCACAGGTTGTCGCCCGCCTGAACGGGGGCGGTGACGGTGAGGGGTTCTTTTTTTACGGGGTGGATGAAACTCACGCGGCGGGAATGGAGCGAGATGCCGCCGTCGGGATTGCTGCGCTTGGAGCCGTACTTGAGGTCGCCTTTTATCGGCGCGCCCTCCTTCGAGAACTGTGCGCGGATCTGGTGGTGGCGGCCCGTGAGCAGTTTCACTTCATAGAGATAGTAGTTGGTGCTGCCCGCCGCCATGCGGTATTCGAGCCGCGCCTCTTTGCTCTCTTTTTTGGGTTGGGGCGATGTGTGGGCGTAAGAACGGTTTGTGCGGCCGTCGCGAACGATGTGGTGGGTGAGCGTTCCTTCCTCAGTGGGGAGCAGCGATTCGGTTATCACCCAATAGCGCTTGTCGAACTCGCCGCGGCGGATCATATCGTTGAGGCGCACGAGGGCTTTCGATGTCTTGGCGAACACCACCGCACCGCTCACCGGGCGGTCGATGCGATGGACGACCCCGAGAAACACGTTGCCCGGCTTCGAATCGCGCCGCCGGATGAACTGTTTGATGGCGTCTTCGAGGCCCGTTTCTCCCGCTGAGTCGGCCTGCACCAGATCGCCGGCATGTTTGTTTACCACCATCAGGTGGTTGTCTTCGTAGAGTATGTCGCGTACCGAAAAGGTTGTCATAGCTGAAATTGGAATGGAAGAAGGTCGCGTGCGGAGGCGACCACGGAGGCCGTCGCGTCGCTGCACATTATTACACGTATCGAGGTGCCCTGCCGACGCTCCGTGTCGAGCAGCACCTGACGGCACTGGCCGCAGGGGTAACACTCCCTCTCGCCGGGGACTGATGCTATCGCCATCGCCTCGATGGGATCGTCTGAGTAGCGGGCCTGCCAGTGAAAGAGCAGTGTCCGTTCTGCGCACATGGTGGCGGGATAGACCTCGCTCTCCTGGTTGGAGCCTGTGAGGATGCGGCCGCTTTTGAGGCGTGCCGCCGTGCCCACGCGGAAACCGGAGTAGGGGGCGTGGGCCTCGCCGCACGCCCCTGTCGCGCGATCGCACAACTCGCGGTCGGTGGCGTTCATCGCCTCCCTCCGTTCGTATTTTTCGTAATCGAAACTGTACTTCATGGCTTAACCGCTTTCAACATGTGACGTTTGCCGAGTGCGCCGGGGAGGCGTTCTACGGTGAATCCCGCCGCCTGCAAGGCCCGCCTCACATCGCCCTTGGCCGAGTATGTTACGAGCGTTCCTCCGGGAGCCGTAGCTTCCCACACCCGCGCGAAAATTTCCGCCGTCCACAATTCGGGCTGGGTGTCGGGCGCGAAGGCATCCCAGTAGACGAGGTCGAAGATAGCCGAAAAATCGCAGTCTGCCAAGACCCCGGCCATCGCGCCCTGAAACTTGCGCAGTCTGAATCCCTCGGCCGGTTCCGTCCACTCGTTCCACGGCGCGGTGTGCAGGAGCATAAAGCGGGCATCGGCGGTGTAGTTCAGCCGCATCGCGACCTCCACCGGCACGGGATATAACTCTACTGCGGTATACTCGACTGTCCGTCCCGTTATCTCGGCCTCCGAAAGCGTCAACCACGCGTTTAACCCCGTTCCAAATCCCATCTCAAGTATGCGTACGGGATTTGCGACAGAACAGGCGAAAGCGGCTTCGATAAAGACGTATCGCGCCTCACCCACCGCCCCGCGAAGCGAGTGATAGGTGTCGCCGTGCAGGGACGAACGCAGCGTCGCCGAGCCGTCGGCTGTTGTCTCGATGGACGGGAGGGGTGGCACTAATTATGATTTCTGCTCTGGGAATCATTCGAGTCCGTGTATTCGAGCAGGAATTTCGCCATCACGTTGTAGGTGAGTGTGATCTCCTGCATATCGAGGCTCTGCTCGCCCGCCTCCATTCCCATACCCACGAAGCCCGAATCCATCGCGACGGCGCGCGTAACCTTATACATAGGCACGGGCGACGATTCATAAAATCCGTTGTCGACGATCCACACCGCAGGGCCGAGCTGTTGGTCGACGGCTTCGGCGAGTTCCGAGGCGATCTGCTGAGCGTTCTTAACCGCTTCGATGCGCACCTCGCGGCGGAAATCTTCGATGCGCGAGTGGGTGGTGCGAACGACGCTCGCCGTCCGGATATCCATCTCGCCCAGAACTTCGAAAACAGATGCGAGTATTGACGTGCTGCCTACTTTCAGTTCGTATGAGCGTTGAGCGTCGATGTCGCTGCGCTTGCGCGGAGCGCTGGCCATGCCTGCCACTTTCAGTGCGCTCGCAAGGTCGATGCCCAAGGCCGCGAACTCGCGTTTCATGCGCGCCTCCATCTGCTCCACCGTCTGATTTTTGTTGTCGCTGTCGCGGATGGTGATGGCAACGTAAATTTCGTCGGGGGTGATCTTCCGTTCGGCCTTGCCGTTCACCTGAACCGCATCTTCATAGTGCCATGTGTCGCTGTTTTGTGCCATTGCCGCCGTTGAGGCCAAGAGGGCTGCCATTACAATAATTAACTTTTTCATACGTAAATAAATTGGTTGTGTGTTAAAAAGTATGTTTTGATAAATAAGTGGCAATCAGGGCTGAAAGTGCTATTTTTGTTCTGTGAAAATAAATATAGAACTTCTCTGCCCCGATTGCCACAGTGCAAAG
>JAITWC010000062.1 GCA_031285485.1 Alistipes sp. | reverse complement strand
TTCCCCTCTTGGCAGCATGTCTTGGCATATCTGCGAGGGAAGGGAGAAACAGAATAAAAACACCCGACTCACACTTATCGGGTGTAAAATCGGGTGTTGATTTTGCAACTCACTGATTTCCAGTGTTGTTTGCGGTATGGACGGGACTCGAACCCGCGACCCCCTGCGTGACAGGCAGGTATTCTAACCAACTGAACTACCACACCATTTTCATTCCGAGACTTCAGTGTTAACAAATTTCCTCAGCACCTCCTGCCCCCGTGATAATTAATTTTATCCGTTTTGCGAGTGCAAAGGTAAGGTAAAATCGGACACGAAACAACACCCTAACCAAAAAAATCGTAAATTTGCCATCCGACACGATAAAAAACTTCGCCGCAATAAATTTCGAAACCGCCAACCGCAACATCTCGAGCGTGTGCAGTGTGGGCGTTGTGGTGGTTCGCAACGGCGCCATAGTCGAGCGATTCTATGAACTGATCCGCCCCGAGCCAAACTTTTATAGCCATTGGAACACCCGCATCCACGGCCTGCGCGAGAGTGACACTGACTCAGCCTCACCGTTCCCCGAGGTGTGGGAACGCATCTCCCCGCTGATAGACGGTCTGACCATAGTGGCTCACAACAGCCTATTCGACGAGCGGTGCCTGCGTGCGGCCCATTTACACCACTCGATGCCCTACCCCGACTACGAATTCATGTGTACCTGCCGGATGGCGCGCCATTCGTTCCCTAACCTCGCCAATCACCGCCTGCCAACAGTTGCGGCTCATGTCGGATTCGATTTCCACAACCACCACCACGCCCTGGCCGACGCTGAGGCTTGCGCTGCCATCACGCTGATTATCACGGGATAAGTGTCACGCACTACTTGACAACGACACCCAAAGAGCCGACAAGCCCCGCAAGATTGTACTCCGAAAATCTTGCACCCACAACGCGATTGCCGAGAGGATCTATGATGTACCCGATGGCCGTCCGCAGGTCAATCCCCGACAGGTTGCACTGTTCGAAAGTCGTTCCGGACATTAGGCAACCGTCGAAAATCGCACCAGAAAGATCGCATCCGGCAAAATAGCATTCCCGCAGTTCCCCGCCCCGGAATGGTGTTTCTTTCATCTTTCGGTGCACGAACGAACAGTTGTCGAGTCGCGAGTCCTCGCACGCGATCCCGAAACCGAACTCCGCCACAGTCTCGAAATCTATCCCGCGCAGGTCGCTCTTTTTGAATACCACCCGCCTCAGCACGGCATCGGTCACGACCGTGAGTGTCATCCGGCAGGCATCGAATTCACGATTCCGCAAAGACTGCCGCGAGTAGTTTTGCTCACGGAATATTTCGTTGATATTCATATTGTGTCGCTTGCGATCACCCGAACAGCGAGAACTGCACGCTGCCGTAGTTGCGGGTTTGCAGAAACCGCGGATGGGTTGAGAAATCGTGCCCGCACGAATGTTCGAAGATCAGCAGCCCGTTCTCCGCAACGATCGACCCATCGTCACGCGTCTCTCCTTCGCACCTCAGCAATCCGCGTTCGAAAACGAGTGAGATGACCTCCTCGCTACCAGGCAGGTCGTAAGGGGCATCTGAAAATACGATGTCGAACCGCCGCGTACAGGCCCTTAAGTAGTTGAACACATTGGCTTTGACAACAATAAGATTACTCCGCCCGTCGAAATCGAGTTCGGCAGCGGTGCGGCGAATGAATGCGTGATGCACGGCGTTGATCTCGACGGCGGTGACGCTGCGAGCGCCCCTCGATGCAAACTCATAGCTGACCGAGCCGGTACCGGCGAACAGGTCAAGCACGTCGCATTCCTCGTAATCGAAGCCGAATCCCGCCAATACATTAAAAAGATTCTCTTTGGCGAAATCGGTGGTCGGTCTCGCCCTCAGGTTTCGCGGCGGCGTGATGATTCGCCCCTTGTACTGCCCACTGATAATCCTCATTCGGCAATCCGTACTTTTTTGTAGTATTGTCTGAGGGTTTCGGCGACGAGTCCGGCACGCGAGCCACTCACATTTATGTCGAATTTATGCAACCGGAACCGTCGTCCCGCCACCTGCATGTAGTAGAGAATCGAATCGACGGAGTTGTCGGGTAGCGCCTCGGCCATACGCAGTCCTTTTTCCCACACGGCGAGGTAGACGTTTTCCGGTGTCAGCACTATGTTCACCTCTCGTTTGCGTCCTCGACCGCCTCCCCCGGTAGCGACGGCAAGAAGGGGCGAGGTCACGGCGACCTCACCCCCTTTATATCCTTCTTCGTATTGCGCCCACTCTCTGGCCGGTACCGCCATCACGGCTACGATACCGTTCTCGGGTTGGCTTACCACGACCTCTTCACCGGCTCCCGGCTCTATGCCGCTAAAGCGCAGACAAGCCCTCCCGACCTCGGCTCCCTGGTACTCATCTTCGGGCACGAGAATGACCCGAGCGGTGTCGAACGTGACACTATTCCCAGTTTCCGGCGTCATTTGTGGCTCTTTCGACCGAACCCACTTCGATACCCGGGTATTTGTAGAACACGTTTTTAGCGTTGTCGATCAGATTGATGAGTTCCTGTTCGTCGAGATCCCACATGAACGCCTTGTAAGGAGCGCGTGCCGAGAAGAGGGGCACCACGACCTTGGATTCGGTGGTGAACATCGTTGCCGCGAGAAGGTATTCGGTACCCTGCTGAGCGAAAGGGATATATTTCA
Source organism: Alistipes sp. (assembly GCA_031285485.1). Classification (GTDB taxonomy): domain Bacteria; phylum Bacteroidota; class Bacteroidia; order Bacteroidales; family Rikenellaceae; genus UBA940. Next base: position 7,654 of record JAITWC010000062.1, on the reverse strand, counting down.
GGTCGCGGATTTGCTGGTCGTTGAGTTTTCGCGGCGAGAAGATGGTGTCGCGTACGGCCATTTTGAATTGTTCGACGTTCTGGCGGCCTGACCTTTTGAGGGCGACCATTGCGAGCGAGTCATTTTCGTCCACAAGTTTGCGTTCGAAGGTAAGGGTGTCGCCGAGTACGAAGTTGATGAGCGAATCCCAGTCGCCTACGTAGCGTTGGTTTTTCAGTTTGAACGCCTGTTCGGCCGAGCGGATGTCTTTGATTCGTTCAATGACGGCGGTTTCACGGATATTCAACTCCTTATCGTATTCGATCGGAGTCGTGATCTGACGGAACAGGGTCCACGCCAAAACAGCGATACCCACGGTAAGGATTGCAAGGAGCGTAATTTTAAGCCATTTATTCATTGCTATAATTTTTATTAAGTTTGTACGATAAATTGGTGGTGTACGATGAATAACGAACAAATCGCGTCCCAAATTTATGCTAAATTTGGTTTCGAACCAACTTTTGGGCAAAAAAAAGTTGTGGAAAAGTTGTCGGAGTGGATTTCACGGCCCGCCGACGGCGATATTTTCATTCTGAACGGCTACGCCGGGACGGGCAAAACCACACTCGTGGCGGCGTTCGTGGCGGTTCTTCGCGACCTCGGCATAAAAACGGTGCTGTTGGCGCCGACGGGACGTGCGGCAAAAGTTTTTTCGCGCATCTCGGGCGAGAAGGCGCTCACCATTCACAAAAAGATCTACCGCCAGCGGTCGATGGCCACGGCCGAAGCTACCTTCACGCTCGACGTCAACCGCGAGCGGAACGCCTGTTTCATCGTCGACGAGGCCTCGATGCTGGCTAATTCTCAAAACAATTTCGCCGGCGAGGGCGAGATGTTCGGTTCGGGTGCGCTGCTCGACGATCTGGTGAGCTACGTGAACAGCGGCCCCGGCTGCCGCCTGATGCTGGTGGGCGACGGGGCGCAGTTGCCACCCGTTGGCAGGGACGACAGCCCCGCGCTCGATCCCGGCCGGATGGGTGTCTACGGCGGTGTGGAGTACGCCTCGATGGACGACGTGGTGAGGCAGCAAGGCGAGAGTGGAATACTTTTCAACGCCACGCTGGTGCGCATGATGATCGAGAACCGCATAGACGACATCCCCCTGTTCCGCACCGGGGGATTCCCCGACGTGGCCGCGGTCGGCGGCAGCGACTTCACCGAAAAGCTGGAGGAGTGCTACGCGAAGTACGGGCGCGACGAAACGATAGTCATCACCCGGTCGAACAAGCGCGCCGGGAGGTTCAACGAGTCGATCCGCCGCCACGTCCTGGACGCCGAGGAGGAGATCGAGTCCGGCGACGTGCTGATGGTGGTCAGGAACAACTACCACTACGCCGGGAGCGACCCCGACTCGCCGCTGGGGTTCATCGCCAACGGCGACATCGCGCGGCTGCGCCGGCTGCGCCGCGTGGATGAGTTCTACGGTTTCCGTTTCGCCGACGCGGTGTTGCAGCTGCCCGACTACGACGACCACGAGGTGGAGTGCAAGTTGCTGCTCGACACCATCCACAGCGAATCCCCGTCCCTCACGCGCGAGCAGTCGACCCGCCTTTTCCGCGCCGTGGAACAGGACTACATGGACATCGCCGCGCGCTCCAGGAGATACAAAGAGATCCGCGAGAACGACCACTTCAACGCCCTCCAGGTGAAGTTCGCCTACGCCGTCACGTGCCACAAGGCTCAGGGCGGGCAGTGGCGGGCGGTGTTCGTCGACCGGATGCTGTTCGGCGACGAGGCGATGAACCGCGACCTGCTGCGCTGGCTCTACACGGCCATCACGCGCGCCACGGACAGGCTCTTCTTCGTCGACTTCGATCAGCGGTTCTTCGAGTAGCAATTTCGATAATTTCATTATCTTTACCACCGTAAATTTTCAAAAACAAACATTACACGAATTATTTAACCTCAACCACTCTTCATTATGAAAAACACCTGTTTTGCCCTCGGATCGGCCTACACCGCGATCCTCGCTTTCATCATCGTCTGCATCGACCAGTTGCTCAAGACCCACATGCCGATCGGCTCCGGGGCTGGGTTCACCTACATTTCGTTCGTGGCCTGGGCCGTCTATTTTTTCGCCGGTACCGCCAATGCGGGCGTTCGCGCGTGGATCGGCTACTTTGTCGGGGTCGGCTTCTCGGTACTGATAATACTGTTGGCCGGTCTGTTCGCGGCCACGGGATTTTTCTCGGTACCCATAGCTGTTTTCGTCATTGTGTTCCTTGTGCTCTATCTCGAAAAGGTGCGTTGGATAGACTACATTCCCGCGATGTTCGTTGCTTCGGGCTGTTTTTTCGGCATAATGAACTATGTGCCGGACGCCACTTTCGGTTCCGCCGCGACGGTCGAGCTGATCTACGGTTCGATAGGTTTGCTGTTCGGCTGGTTCACCGTCGTCGGCAAGAACGCCATAGCCAGGGCGTGCAAGGCGTGACATAGGGAGGCCCCGGTTCGGAACGGGCGACGGACAGAACCGTCGCCCGTTTTGTTGCGCGGGCGATTTTTTGACAATCATGCGCACGTTGGTACATTCACATCGCGGGATAAAAAAAATCCGTACCTTTATCGTGTCGTTCCCGCGACAGACCACCACCTCAACTAAAAAACGGTCTTTTATGAAAACCTCTCTCTTCGAAAAACTTTTCAGCCTCACGGCCGTCGTGCTGCTCGTCGCGGCCGCCCTGCCCGCCCACGCACAGGAACGCGACGATATCTTCACCGTGAGCGGCACGGTGCGCGACAACTCCACGCGGCGCCCCGTGGCGGGCGTCAGCCTGATGGTGCCCGACTCGCGGGTGGGCACGGTCACCAACGCCGACGGCACCTTCTCGCTCAAGGTCCGCCGCGACCTCGGCGCCCGCGCGATCGAGTTCTCCCACCTGGGCTACGTCACCCGCCGTGTGCCGGTCGGCGATTCCGATCTGTCGGGCGTGACGGTGCTGCTCGCCCCCGGAACGATCGAACTCGAAGGGGTGACGGTGTACAACCGCGAGGCACGACGGCTCGTCGAGGAGGCCATCGACCGAATAGACGACAACTACCTGTCGACGCCCGCGCTGCTGACGGGATTCTACCGTGAGACGGTGCGTAAACGCAACATCTACATCGACATTGCCGAGGCCGTGACCGAAATCTACCGCAGTCCCTACGCGGGCGGCGGGCCGGCCAGCGGGGTGCGGATAGTGAAGGGCCGCCGGCTGGTGAGCCCCCGTCCCAACGACACGCTGGCGGTGAAGTTGCAGGGTGGGCCCGTCATCTACACCGTGGGCGACATAGTGGCCAACCGCGAGATCGTGATCGACCCCGAGTCGCTCGACGACTACATCTTCGCGCTCGGCCCACCGGCCATGATCGACGACCGCGCCCACTTCACGGTGGACTTCGAACCGGGGAGGATATACTCCGAGTGGGTGCTGCACCGCGGCCGCCTCCACATCGACATGGAGACCCTCACCGTTTCGCGCGCAGAGTACTCGCTCGACATGAGCAACCGCGACAAGGTGACGGGCATGATCCTGAGGCGCAAACCCGCCTCGCTGCGGTTCATCCCCCAGGAGGTCTCCTACGTGTTGAGTTACCGCGAGCGCGAGGGGCGCAGCTATCTCTACTATGTGGGGGTCGACATCCGGTTCCGCTGCGACTGGCGCCGCCGTCTGCTGGCCACCTCCTACACGGTGTCGTCGGAGATGGTGATCACCGACGGGCGCACCGACGGCGTGGCGCCGATCCCGTTCCGTGAGACGTTCCGTTCGGGGGACATCCTGAGCGAGCGCGTGAGCGACTTCTCGGGCCCCGAGTTCTGGGAGTCCTATAACATCATCGAACCCACCGAGTCGCTCGAAAACGCCGCCCGCCGCCTCCTCCGCCGCATGGAGAATTAGAAAGACAAAGATTTTTTTTACGTACCTTTGCCGCCTATGACCACGGAAAAAAAAACAGAGAAAAAAGTTGAGAAGAAGTACGCCGAAACGCCCCTGATGAAGCAGTACTATGGCGTCAAGGCGCAGCATCCCGACGCGATAGTGCTGTTCCGGATGGGCGACTTTTTCGAGACCTTCGGCGACGACGCCATCAAAACCGCCGCCATACTCGGCATCACCCTCACCAGACGGGCCAACGGAGCCGCGGCGGAGGTGGAACTCGCCGGTTTTCCCCACCACGCCATCGAGACCTACCTCCCTAAACTCGTCAGGGCGGGCGAGCGGGTGGCCATCTGCGAACAGTTGGAAGACCCCAAGACCGCCAAAGGCATAGTCAAGCGCGGAGTGATAGAACTCGTGACGCCCGGCGTGGCGCTGAGCGACAACATCCTCACGAGCAAGGAAAACTCGTTCCTCGCGGCGGTGTGTTTCGGGAAACGCACCGGCGTGGCGCTCCTCGACATCTCGACGGGCGAATTCTACGTGGGCGAGGGTACCGACACCTACGTCGACAAACTGCTGGGCAACTTCACTCCCCGCGAGGTGGTGTACCCAAGAGCCGAACGGCAGCGTTTCGAGGATGCTTTCGGCCGCGACCACTACACTTACAAGTTGGACGAGTGGTTTTTCGCCCCCGCCCCGAGCCGCGAAAAACTCACGCGAACCCTCGGGGTGAAGAACCTCAAAGGGTTCGGCATCGACCGACTCGACGCAGGCATCTCCGCCGCCGGGGCCATAATCCACTACCTCGAATTCACCGAACACAAGGCCCTGGGCCACGTTCGCAGCATCAGGCGCATCGACGAGAACAAATACGTGTGGGTCGACCGGTTCACCATACGCAACCTCGAACTGTTCTCCTCTAATAACGGCGGCAGTTCCGCGGGCTCGCTGCTGGGCGTCCTCGACCGCACCCTAACCCCGATGGGAGGCCGACTGCTCAAGCACTGGATCGCCCTGCCGGTGAAGGACACCGAAGAACTCAACCACCGCTTCGACGTGGTGGAGTCGCTCGCGAAAGACCCCGAAACGGCCGACACCCTCGCCGAGACGCTCGCCCACGTCGGCGACCTCGAACGCATGGCGGCCCGCATAGCCGACGGCCGTATACTCCCGCGCGAGGTGGTTGCGTTGGGAAACTCTCTCGCGGCCATAGCGCGGGCAAAACAGATCACCGCCGCCAACCCCGCCCTCGCAACCATCTCCGGCGCGCTCGACCCTGCGACCGAGGTGCGCGAAAGGATCGCCGGGCAGATATTCCCCGACCCCGCCACCAACCAGATACAAAAAGGCGGCATCATAGCGGACGGAGTAGACCTCGAACTCGACGACCTGCGCCACATAGCCACCCACGGTCGCGAGGTGCTGGCCGAGATGACCAAACGCGAGATCAAACGCACAGGCATCACGTCGCTCAAAATAATCTACAACAACGTCTTCGGCTACGGTTTCGAGGTACGCGATACCCACCGCGACAAAGTGCCCGCCGACTGGACACGCAAGCAGACCCTCAAGGGCGCCGAGCGATACATCACCGCCGAGCTGAAAGAATACGAAGAAAAGATCCTCACCGCCGAGAGCAGAATGCTGGAGATCGAGGCGAGGATATACACCGAACTCATAGCATGGCTTGGCCTTAATATCCCCGTGCTGCAAAGCAACGCCACCGCCACCGCACGCCTCGACGTGTTGCTGTCGTTCGCCCGCACCGCAGTGGCCAACCGTTACGTCCGCCCAACGCTCGACCAGAGCTACGACATCGATATTCGCGACGGCCGCCACCCCGTCATCGAGCGCCTGCTGCCCGTGGGCGAGGAGTACGTCCCCAACGACATCCGCCTGAGCAACGACGAGCAGCAGATAGCCATGATAACGGGGCCCAACATGTCGGGTAAGAGCGCTCTGCTGCGTCAAACGGCGCTGATCGTGCTGATGGCTCAGATCGGCTCGTTCGTTCCGGCACGGAGCGCACGTATCGGCATCGTCGACAAGATTTTCACACGTGTGGGCGCGAGCGATAACATCTCGCAGGGCGAGTCTACATTCATGGTCGAAATGACCGAGAGTGCGAGTATCCTCAACAACATCTCGAACCGTTCGCTGGTGCTGCTCGACGAAATAGGCCGTGGCACCAGCACCTACGACGGCATAGCCATAGCGTGGGCAATGGTGGAGTACCTGCACGACCACCCCACGGCCCGCGCCAAGACCCTCTTCGCCACCCACTACCACGAACTCAATGAGATGGCCGACAGCTACACGCGCGTGCGCAACTTCCACGTCTCGGTGTGCGAGGTCGAAAAGTCTGTCATATTTTTGAGGAAGTTGGCCGAGGGTGGCACCGAGCGATCGTTCGGTATCCACGTTGCCCGTGTGGCGGGCATGCCCCGCAGCGTGGTGGAGCGCGCCGACCGCATTCTGGAGAGCTATTCAACCGAATCGGGCAAACACAACCGGCCGCAGAAAAAAGGCGGCGACCCCGGCACCAACATTCAATTGTCGATGTTCCAGTTGGACGACCCCGTGCTGGCCGACATCCGCAACCGTATCCGCGGTCTGGACATCGACACCCTCACTCCGCTCGAAGCGCTCAACAAACTCTCCGAGATCAAGAGACTCACCGGCCTGTAAATCGGGTCACGATCATAATTTCTCAACCGCAAAAGTAGCTATTTTCCGAGTAGGCGGGAGGTCGGTGCGGGAAATATAATCGGAAAAACGAAATAGCGCAATTCCAAAAACGAAATTTGAAAATTGCGGATTGAGGAATGGATGGAAAAAACGGTGAAATTTACCCCCTAAAAACGTTTCAAAGTGACCACATTAGTTGAGTGGTCAAAAAGCACAAAAGTTGTTGTCCGATTTTGGGTCATTGTGGTTGGCTTATGTCCGGATTAAACAATACGTTTTTTCGTAGGCGTTTCCCCTTGCCTTTATTGCGAGAGCCGTAAATAGCTCTCGCAAATAAAGAGGTTCGGAGGCGCACCAAGTGGCTACAAAAATACACTTTCCGTTTTGATTTTTCTCTTTCTGATCGACTCGTCTGCCAGTTCGACGCGTAGCGCGTGGTGAACGATGCGGTCGAGAATTGCGTCGGCGACGTTCCGCTCACCTATCACGTCATGCCACTGCTTGGCCACCAACTGCGAGGCTATCAGCGTGGAGCGTTTGCCGTGCCTGTCCTCGATGATGTCCATCAGGATACCGCTCGCCTGCTGATCTAAGCCCTGCATGCCAAAATCGTCGAGTATGAGCATATCCATGCGCTCTATGCGTTTGAGCTCGCTCAGGAACGTGGCTTTGGCCTTAGCGATCTTAAACTGTCCGATGAACTTTGCAGTGCCGGTGTACAGCACACGGAAGCCCTCCTGACACGCCTTATTACCCAACGCGGTGGCAAGATAGCTTTTGCCCGTTCCGGTAGGGTCGATGATGAAGAGGTCTTTATCTTGCGGCTCGATAGGTCGGCAACTAACTGCGTCTTGAGGGTGTGGCGCTTTTTCTTGCCCGAGTTATTTGAAGCTACGCAAAACATTGTGATTTTGCACATACGAATCATCATTTGCAGGGCCAACACATAAAAACCCCCATAACAGATAGGTTATTGACAATAAATCTGCGTCATTGTTGGTAACTATCTGTTTTGCAGGTTGTTTAAGTGTGGTTTGTGTTTTATTTTTGCATAAAAACAGATA
>JAITWC010000006.1 GCA_031285485.1 Alistipes sp. | reverse complement strand
CTGGGGCTGACCTCGGGCATCGTGCTGTTCGGGGTCGAGAAGGGCATCGAGCGGTTCAACAAGATACTGATGCCCCTGCTGGTGGTGATGCTCGTGGGACTGGGGGTGAACTCGTTCTTCATGGACGGTTTCGCCGAGGGGATAGCTTTTGTGCTGCGGCCCGACTTCTCGAAGATCGACGGCGGGGTGGTGTTTCAGGCGCTGGGGCAGGCATTCTTCTCGCTGAGCATCGGCATGGGGGCGATGACGGTCTACGGCTCGTATGTGAAGGATGGCGAGAGCCTGCCGCGCATCGCGGGCACGGTGGCGGTGTCGGACGTGTGCATCGCCGTGCTTTCGGGCATCGCCATCTTTCCTGCGGTGTTCACCTTCGGCATCAATCCCACTTCGGGGCCGGAGCTTGTGTTCATGACTCTGCCGGGAATATTCCAGCAGATCCCGGGCGGCTATTACGTTTCGATAGCGTTTTTCTCGATACTTTTCATGGCGGCGATCACCTCGTCGGTGTCGCTGGTGGAGGCTATCGTGGCGTGGCTCATGGAGGAGTTTCGCATGTCGCGGCCACGGGCGTTGGCGTTGGCCACGGGCACGATCTTCCTGTTGGGGACGCTGTGCGCCGTCTCGCAGGTCGAGGGTTCGTCGCTCAGGGTGTTGGGGATGGACATCTTCGATCTTTTCGACCGCGCCTCATCGACGGTGTTGATGCCCGTGGGGGCGGTGTTGATAGTGCTGTTCGCGGGCTGGGTGGTGGACGGATCGACACTGCGGGGGCAACTGACGAGCGGCGGGAAGGTTGCCCGAAAGCTCTTCCCGCCGCTGCGTTTCATGATAAGATATGTGTGCGCGGTGGTCATCGCGCTGCTTTTCCTCGATCAGATCGGGTTGTTGCGATAGTCGAATCCGCCGAACCGTGCCGTTCCGGCTCCCGCCGACACCAGCGCGGGCCGCACGGCGTAGAATCCACCGTGGGTGTTGTGGTGCATCGACGCGAGGTCTACCCCCTCGGCCACGGTCGTCCACGTGTTGCCGTCGGCGCTCACCGCGAAGGCGCAGACATTTCCCCGGTTCGTGATGCGTATGGTGATCGGCTTGCCCGCCGAACCTTCGGGCAGGGGCACCGGCTGTGGTTCGCTCGCGGCGTCGGTGTAGACGGCGAGGCTCCGGCCGTCGGAGAGCACCCCTGCGTAGGCGTCCTCGCTGTAAAAGAGCATCAGCCCGCCGCGGTTGCCGTTGGCCGCGTCGACGGTCACGTCCGTCTCTATTTCATACTCCCTGTCGGTGGCGGTGGCGAGCAGCAGGCGTGCATCGGCGGGCGTGGTGCCCTTGGCGGCGAGGTGCAACGCTCCCCCGCCATACACAGCCTGCGCGGGGGCGTACTCCTTCCAGAACGTCCACTGGATGCCGAGGGCGTCGGAGGTGAAGTCGTCGGAGAGTTCCATGCCGCCTTTGATCGCGCGCTGCGGCACGATGGGCGTCGCGGTGGCCGCCGTCACGGGCCAGCCGTCCGCCGTCCACTCGACAGGTTCGAGCAGGGTCTGGCGGCCGAGTGTGTGGAAACCGTTGGCGTAGGCGTGGTACACCACCCACCAGTTGCCGTTCACGTCGTCGATGATCGTGCCGTGGCCCTTCGACCACCACTCCTCGGCGGCGCTGTACGTGTGCACCATCGGGTTGTGGGGCGAGTTCTCCCACGGGCCGTGGACGCTGCGCGAACGGGCGATCACTATCATGTGGCTCGTGGCCGGCCCGGCGGTTCCGCCCTCGGCCGAGACGAGGTAGAAGTAGTCGCCGCGCCTGAAGAACTTGGGCGATTCGAGCCACATGCCCTCCGTCTCCCAATCCTCGGGGAACTTCCACCCCTCGTACACGGTTTTGAGTTCGCCCGCCCGCGCGAGGCCGTCGTCGGTGAGGGGGGCCATGCGGCCGTCGTTGATGTAGAGGTAGCGTTTGCCGTCCTCGCCCACCACGTGGCCGGGGTCGATGCCGCCCCTGACGCCCGTGTCGACCGGCTTGCTCCACGGGCCGCGGATGTCGTCGGCCCACGAGACGTAGTTGGTTCCGTTGGCCGGGTAGTAGAGATAGAACCGTCCCTCGTGCCTGATCAGGTCGGGTGCGTAGGCCGAGCCGCTGTATTCGGGCACCGCGCGCACCACCGGCTCCCAGTTCACGAGGTCCTGCGAGTGCCACACCAGAAATCCCGGCATGTAGTAGAACGGCGAGTGGGTCATGTAGTAGTCGGCCCCGTCGCGCACGACGGTCGGGTCGGGATAGTCGCCGGGGAAAATGGCCACGGGGTAGGTCGTCGGGGTGTCTGTTGCCGGAGTCCGGGGGCCGCACGCGCACAGGGGCGCCGCCAGCAGGGTGAGCAGGGTGATTCTTTTGATCATGGTCTGTTGGTTTTATCTATTTGTTCGAGAAATATCAGTTTCGCTTTTCGTTCGAGACCGCCGCCGTAACCGGTGAGCGAGCCGTCGGAGCCGGTGACGCGGTGGCACGGCAGGACGATGGATATCTTGTTCCTGCCGTTGGCGTTGGCGACGGCGCGGACGGAGCGCGGACAACCCATCGCCGCGGCCTGTGCGGAGTAGCTCGCCGTGGTGCCGTAGGGAATCCGGGCCAGGGCGTCCCACACCCGCCGCTGGAACGGGGTGCCTATGGGGTCGAGCGGCAGGTCGAACTCCCTGCGCCGCCCGTCGAAGTATTCCGCGAGTTGGGCGGCGAGGGCGGCGAGGTGCGGATTGCGGGCGGCGGCGACCTCCACCGGCGGGGTGCCGAGCGCCCGGGCGAGCTGCTCCATCTCCGAAGCGTGGTGCCGTCCGTCGGCCCACCCCAGATAGCAGATCCCGCGGCCGCTCGCCCCCGCGACCATCTCTCCCGTCGGGGTGGCGACCCTCGCCGTCTCGAAAAGTTTGTTTTCCACACGCAAACGTACAAAAAAAATCGGGATATGCCGATTTTTTTTATCTTCGCGCCGTGATCGCCGCCGCAGCATACAGTACCGAGGCCGTTTTTCCCGCCGCGTCTCCCGTCGAGGGATGTGCGGCGTTGCGTTTGCGGGTTTCGCGGAGTTGCGACGGAACCCAAACAGCGTCGGGGGAGGCCGGAGGGGCAGTTATGACGGGCGGCGAATGACATAACGAGAACAACAAACCACGAACTTAATACAACAAACAACCATGAAAACAAATTTCAGAACGAAAGCACGGGCGGCGGTGGCCGTCATTTGCGCGGCGGCGGCGATGACATTCGCCGGATGCAGAAAGTATGACGACAGCGCGGTCAACAACCGGCTCGACAAACACGAACGGCGCCTCGCCGCGCTCGAAAGCGCCGTCGCGGCGCTCGACGCGCAGATCAAGTCCGGGGCGATGATCAAGTCGGTCACGCCCATCGCCGAGGCCCCCGGCGGCTGGCGCATCGAGTTCACGGGCGGCACGCCGTCGACCATCGACATCATGAACGGCGCGGCGGGCTCGAACCCCGACCTCACCGGCGTCGTTTCGCCGCTCATCGAGGTGCGCACCAATCCGGACGGCACGGTCAGCGTGTGGTACAACGTCACCGCGGGCTATCCCGCCAGCGGCTGGACGGACACCGGCACCGACATCCGCGGCCCGCAGGGCGGCTCCGGCGGCGGCGGCACAGGCCCGCAAGGCCCCGCGGGCATCAGCCCGAAGGTGCGGGTGCATCCCAACGGCAACGGCACGGTGACTATCCAGTACAACGTCACCGCCGGTTATCCCGCGGGCGGCTGGGTGGACGCGGGCGAGGCGATCGCCCTCGACAGCAACCCGGACGACAGGGCGGCTATCCTCTCCATCGTGGACAACGCGCCGCTGGGCACCGTCACCATCACGATGAACGACGGCGACCCCGACGCCGAACCCGCAGTGCCCAACAGCGAATACACCTTCGCCAAGGCCTCCGGCGCGGCGCGCTTCGAGATCATGACCGTTCGCAAGCCGGAGCTACGGAGCAGCGCCACGGCGCAGATACGCTTCGTGGTCAACCCCTCCGACGCGTGGATCCCGACCGACCCCGCGAAGTGGGAGCTGAACGCCATCGACGCCGTGGCGACCCGCGCCGGGTATGTGGAGGCCTCGAAGCACTTCCGCGTCACGGCCATCGCTCCCGCCCCCGAGGCGGAACACAAGGGCGAATACTTCGCCACGATCGAGAACTTCGGCACGGGCGCCGACGCCGCCGACTACACCCTCGACTACCACGTCGCGCTGGTGCTCAACACCGGCACCGAGGCCGCTCCCGTGCTCATCTCCTCGCCCGCGTTCGTGATGGGCCACATCGGCCCCGTCGCCTCGGGAACGGACGGCGGCATCACGTGGGTTCTCTACTCCGACGGCATACTCTCCATCGACGGCACCGGCCCGATACCCGATTACGAAGGCGATGGTACCCTTTTCTCCAACCCGTGGACCAATGATTACCACCTCATGTTCGAGTCGGTCGTTATCTCCGAAGGCATAACGGCCATTGGGGATTACGCTTTCCCCTCCCCCTTTTCCGACAACCCCGTTTTGCGGAGCGTCGTCATCCCTGCCAGTGTCGAGACCATCGGGTTATGTGCCTTTGCGAATTGCTCTTATTTGGAGCAGGTAATCCTCCCCGCCGGCTTGAAGAGCATCGGGGGTGAGGCTTTTTACGCCGCCGGTTTGCGGAGCATCGTCATCCCCGACAAGGTCGAGACTATCGGGGACTATGCTTTTCAACATTGCCTCTCATCGACGGAGATAACCCTCGGCGCGGGCCTGAGATCCATCGGGGTGGGCGCTTTTGGCAATTGCCGCAAAGTGACCGAGATCACCATCCCCGCCGGAGTGGAAACCATCGGGGAGCGCGCGTTTACCGATTGCGAGGCGTTGACGAGCGTGACCTGTCTGGCGACCGATCCGCCGACGCTGGTCGGCTCTATGAATTTCCGCCAGAACACCGCCGACGTGCTGCAAGTTCCCGCCGGCAGCGTGGACGCCTACAAGGACAACACGGCATGGAACACCGCGTTCTCCGGGAACATCGTGGCGATACAGTAGTCGCAACCGCAACGAAACCACCGACAAAGCGGGCGGCGCACCTCGACACGGTACGCCGCCCTTGTTTTGTGATTACCGAACTGCCAACGACCCGGGCGCTGAACTTCGGGTATAAATACGCATTGCGGGAGACGGCGCAATGGTTACCTTTGCCGTTGCAAAAGACACAAAACCGACCGACGATGAAAGAGCCTCGATTTTCGACCCGCGTGATCGACACCGTGTTTGCACGGCCCGACGCCCACGGCGCCATCACGCTGCCCGTGTACCGCAACGCCGCCTTCGAGTTTCCCGACTCCGAGTCTATCGCCGCGGCGTTCAGGGGCGAGAGCGGGCGCCACACCTATTCACGCGTCTCGAACCCCAACGTCACCAACTTCGAACAGAAAGCGAGCGCGGCCTCGGGCGCCGAAAGCGTCGTGGCCCTGTCATCGGGCATGGCCGCCATCACAAACACCTTTTTCGCCATCGCCTCGGTCGGGAGTAACATCGTCTCGTCGCCCCATCTTTTCGGCAACACGTTCTCGTTTTTCCGCAGCCTCGCGGCGTTCGGGGTCGAGGTAAGGTTCGTCGACGCCGGCGATGTGGAGCAGATCGCCGCCGCGGTGGACGACCGCACCTGCGCCTTCTTCGCCGAGGTTGTCACCAATCCCCACATGGAGGTGGCCGACCTGCCCGCTATATCGAAGATACTGCGCGTTAGGGGTGTGCCGATGATCGTCGACACGACCATCGTGCCGTGGTGCGCTTTCGACGCGCGGCGGGCGGGGATCGACGTCGAGATAGTTTCGACCACAAAATATATCTCGGGCGGGGCGACCGGAACGGGAGGGGTGATCGTCGACCACGGCACAGCCGACTGGTCGCGCAATCCGCGGCTCGCCGCGGTGCCCGAGCCATCCGCCGGCGTGTCGAGCCTGACGGCCAAACTTCGCGGCGAGACGGTGCGCAACCTCGGAGCCGTGATGACGCCCGACACCGCCGCCACCCACTCGTTGGGCCTTGAGACTTTGCTGGTGCGTTTCGAGCGGATGAGTGCCTCGGCCAACGCGCTGGCCCGACGTTTCGAGGGTCATCCGAAGGTCGCGCGGGTCGGTTACCCGGGTCTCGACTCGTCGCCTTACAAAGCACTCTCCGACTCCCTTTTCACGGGCCGGCCGGGAGCCATGTTCACCCTTTCGCTCGGCTCGCGTGAGGCGTGTTTCAGGTTTATGGACGCGCTGCGGGTGTGGCGCCGCGCGACGAATCTTTTCGACAACAAGTCGCTCGTCATACACCCATCCTCCACCATCTACTGCACCTTCACGCCCGAGATGAAACTCACGGCGGGCATCGAGGACGATCTTGTACGGTTTTCGGTTGGACTGGAGGATGCCGGCGACCTTGCCGAAGATATTGAGAACGCACTTCGTAATGCGTGAAAAGACAGCGCAAAAGCCCTGACCAATGTCAAGCACATATTTCCCCGGGAACAGTACGCTCGTCGAGAGGGTGATGTAGTCCACAAAGCCACGACGGTCGTAGGTCACTTTCTTTCCGTCAGCGATCCGCTTCCGGTACTCCCGTAGAGATCGGTGTATTTGTAGTCGTCGGGGCTTATCCCCACGTGTTGGATCCGGCGAAGCACTTCCCGATTGAAGCTGATTAGCTCGTGAATCTTCATTTTCCTGACTGTTTAACTTGGACAGTCGGAAAAATATCGTACATTTGTTCCGCTACCCATCCCCGCTACCAATTTGTATTTCATAATACAGGAGGGAGGGTCACTTTCCACGCAGATTACATACACCAAATAGAACTTAAACAATGAAGAGATCGAACGCCACCATCGCCGCCGCAGCTGTCTTTGCTGCCGCGGCGATTTTCACATCATGCAACCGCACCACCGACTACGAGACGGGTTACGGTTCGCTCGCCGTCAGCGCCTGGTCCGACCCGACGGTCATCGACGTGGATTCGCCCGCCGCCACACGCGCCGCGAACCTCGACACCAAAACCTATCACCTCACCCTGCAATCGGGCACGACGGTGGCCTACGACGGCATGATCCCCGCCGACGGCAAGATCGAAAACCTGCCCGCCGGAACCTATACCGGCACCCTGCAATCGGCACAAAGCCGCTTCACCGTCCCCGCTTTCGACGCGCCGTTCTACTCGGCCACGGCTGCAAACATTGTCATAACTCCCGGCGGCACGACCCCCGTGGCGTTCCTGTGCAGGCAAATCAACGCCGGGGTGCGCTTCGTGTACGACACATCCCTTGCGACGGCGGGGCTGGGCGACATAATCCCCGTCATCGCGCAGGGCGCGGGCAGCCTCGCATACTCCGGCACGAACAGGAACGCCACCGGCCACTTCACACCCGGCGGCGCAACTCTGACCCTCACTCTCGACGGCACACCGCTCACGGTCGCCGGCGCGGGGAGCGTGCCGATGACCCTCGCCGCCCGCGAGGTGTGGACGGTGACGCTCAGAGTCAACCCCAACAACGGCGGCGTGGGCATCGAGGCGGAGTTGGACACGGAGACCGACGGGCGGGATATGGAGATAACGGTCGATCCTTCGGGCGGCGGCGATGGCGGCAACAACGGCGGCACACCCGGCCCCGCAATGGTCGTGTTCGCCGCGGATTTTGCCAAATGCACCGGACCGGCGTACCCCGCCGAGGGCGCGACGTTCAACGCCTCGGCCTGGTTTCCCACCCTGACGCTACTCTCGGCGATAGAGGCCGCCGGGCTTTCGGGCTGGACATTCGAGAACGGCTACCTCTGCGCGGGCGGGCTGAAGATGGGCAACATGGCCGGCACGACGGGCGGCACGGCCACCACGCCGCCGCTTGCCGCGCTGGGCGACACCCCCGCGACGGTCGTGCTGACGTTCCTCGCCGCCAACTTCGAGAGCGCACCCGCCGGCCTCGCGGTCTCCGTCACGGGCGGCGGCTCGGTCGCATCGGGCGGCTCGATAACGCTTCCCGCCGGAACGCCCGACGGGGGAACGATTGCCGCGTCCGCGGCGATGAAACGCTACACGGTGACGATCACCGGCGCCACCGCCGCCACGCGCGTCGTCATCTCGTCCGCCGCCGCGAACCGCTACTTCCTTGCCGACCTCAACGTCTCCCGATAGGATGAAACGGCCTGTGATCCGCCTCCTCGCGCTGCTGACCTGCGCACCGATGCTTATGGCGGGCGGGTGCGAGAAGGAGTGGGAGATGCCGCCCATGCGGGAGCCGCGCTACGACGGCCCTGCGCCCAACCGCACCATCGCCGAGGTACGCGCCCAGTACGACACCCTCTCCAACCGCTCACTCATCGCCGAGGATTACATCGTGCGCGGGATAGTCACCGCCAACGACGCCTCGGGCAACCTGTTCAAACAACTCTACGTTGCCGACGACACGGGCGCCATCGCCATCGGCATCGACCAGAGCGGCCTCGCGGCGTCCAACCGCGTGGGCCAGCGCGTGGTGCTGCGACTGCGCGGCATGGCGGCGGTGCAGTGGGGCGGCGAGATGCAGCTGGGTTGGCGCGGAACATACGCCAACCGCATCCCGTGGTCGATGTGGGGCGAGTGCGTTTCGTTCGACGGCTGGCCCGACCCGACGGCGGCTCTCCCGCGGGAGGTGACGCTGCCCGAGATCGCCCTGAGCGAAGGCGCGGCGATGGTCGGTGTGCTGGTCGAGCTGCGCGACGTGCGCTTCGTGATGGGCGGCGTGGCCGACTTCACCGAGGGAGCCACCGCCACGAGCCGCGTGATCGCCGACCGCGGGGGGCGCACTATGGAGGTTCGCACGTCTGACTACGCCGACTTCGCCACCGAGCGCCTGCCGTCGGGCTACGGCACCCTTGTGGGCATCCTCACCCGCTACAACGATCTGTGGCAGCTCACCCTGCGCGACCTCGGCGACGTGCGCGACTTCCCGCAACCATAATAACGGGCAAGATGCGACTGAAACACCGCGCAATGGTCCTGACCGCGCTCACGCTGTCGGCGACGGCGGGCGATTTGCTCCTTGCCTCTTCGGAGGCAACCACGAAAACGGGCGATTTTGCTCTTGCCTCTTCGGAGGCAACCACGAAAACGGCGCCGATGCCCCCCGCCCGAAGGCGCGTAACCGTCGCGGCGGCGTGGTGGAACGTCGAGAACCTTTTCGACTGGGTGCGCGACCCGCGCGTGTTCGACGGCGACTTCACCCCCGGCGGCGCGAACCGGTGGACGCCCGAGCGCTACAACGCCAAGTTAGACAACATCGCCTCCGTCATCGCCCGCCTCGCGCCCGACTGCGCCGGAGGCCCGGCGGTGATCGGTTTGGCCGAGGTGGAAAACCGCGACGTCGTGGAAGATCTCATCCGCCGTCCCGCCATCGCCCGCCGCCGCTACGCCATCGTCCACCGCGAGTCGCCCGACCGGCGCGGAATAGACGTGGCGATGCTCTACCGCCCCGAAATGTTCACGCCCGAGGGCGTGCGCACCTACCGCTACACGCTCCCCGCCGACACGCTCTACCGCAGCCGCGACCAACTCCTTGTGAGCGGACGGCTCCACGGCGCGCGCATCCACTTCATCCTCTGCCACTGGCCGTCGCGCTACGGCGGCCGGCTCTCGGAGCGGTTGCGCCTGCACGCGGCGGCCATCACACGGCGCATCGTCGATTCGCTGCACACCGTCGAACCCGGCGCGAGGGTCGTGGTGATGGGCGATATGAACGATAACCCCGACGACCGCGCCCTGCGCACGGGTCTCGGGGCCGCGCCGGGGGTGGAGGACGCCTTAGGCGCGGCGGCGCGCGAACCGGGGCGGGCGGTGCTGTACAACGCGGCGTGGCCTCTGTGGCGGCGCGGCGTGGGGACGCTGGTGTTCCTCGGGCGGTGGCAGCTGTTCGACCAGACGATCGTTTCGGCGTCGCTGCTCGGCGGGGAGAGCGGCGGGGAGGCCGTGGCGCCGCGCGATGATGGCCGGGTGCGTTTCACGGGGATGGAGGTCTTCGACCGCGAGTTCCTGATCAGCGGCGAGGGGCGCTACCGCGGCGCGCCGCGCCGCACGTTTCGCGACGGAGCTTTCGATCCCCATGGCGCGAGCGACCACCTGCCCGTGGTGGCGAGATTCGAGATCGGGCCGTGAGAGGGGCCGCGTACCGCACCGGAATAACACCCCCGCCGCCGTCACTGCCGCACGCAGCGGACGGAGAGGCTGTAATTGTAATCGTGGTAGTTGGTCAGCGGGTTGACGCCGGACGAATGGAAGTACAGGTCGTACCCGGTGGACGAACCGGCCGCCTCCGACGACCAGTAATACCCGTCGACGCCCTGTTGGAACGCACCGCCGGTGAAGTAGTTGCGGTAGCCCG
>JAITWC010000189.1 GCA_031285485.1 Alistipes sp. | reverse complement strand
GGCGGTCGGCGGGCGTTACTTCTCGAACATCACGCCCCACAGGACGCCGAAACGGTCGACCAGCTCGCCGTAGCGCGGGGCGTAGAACACCTCCTGCATGGGGCAGGCGATCCGCTGCGCGCCGACACCGAGACGCGCGAATGCCTCCTCGGCCTGCTCCGCCGAGTCGCACGACAGGGTGAGCATGTGGCCGCCGTCGCCCAGCGTGCGCGGATCGGAGGGCAGCGCGTCGGCCAGCCCAATCGACCCGCCGTCGAACGAGACGCAGCAGTGGCCGATCTTATGCCCGTAGCCGGCGGGCACTTCCCACTCCGGGCACGGGGGGAAATCGCTGTAACGGTAGAGGTTACCGATGCTGCCCCGCAGCGCGTCGGCGTAGAATCCGGCGGCCTCCTCGGCCCGGCCGTTGAAGTTCAGATAGGCTGTGACTTTCATAACGAAACGTGATTTAATTGGTTTACGCCGCGAAGATAAACCCCAGCGGTGACAACGGTGTGTCAGCAGCGGGTTTGTTTTTGCCTTTTTCGCCACTCGCAACGGAGTGCGGACCGAAGAAGAATATCGAACAACACCGCGAATCGCACCTGTCATACAAACACTTAACTCATTTACGCCCCGTTTTCCCGTTTTTTGAGAAAGAACGTGTACCTTTGCGGGCAAGCACGGGCAAAAGTGCCTTGAAGTTATGAAGAGAATATTGGCGGCCATGGCAGCCGTTTTGTTTGTGTTGCCGGCGTCGGCCGACGAGGGAATGTGGCTGCTGCCGCTCCTGGACCGGTTGAACATGCGCGACATGCGCGCGAAGGGACTGAAATTGCGCGCCGAGGAGATATACGGCGTCAATTCGGGCTCCCTGAAGGACGCGGTGGTGATATTCGGCGGCGGATGCACCGGAGAAGTGGTGTCGGCGGAGGGGCTGCTGCTCACCAACCACCACTGCGGATATGGTCAGATACAGGCGCTGAGCTCGGTCGAGAACGACTTCCTGAAAAACGGGTTCTGGGCGATGTCGCGGGGCGAGGAGATCCCGGCACCGGGACTGTCGGTGACCTTTATCCGCCGAATGGAGGAGGTTACGGAACGGGTTTTGGGAACCGCGGCCGACATGGGCGGCGGAGAGACGAGGAATGAAACGGTGACGGCCAACACGCGGGGCGTGGAAGAGGAGATGAGGTCGCGCTTCCCCGACTGGGATGTCGAGATACGTCCGTTCATGGGCGGGAATCAATATTTCGCGATCATGACCGAACGCTACACCGACGTGAGGCTGGTGGGTACGCCGCCAAACTCGATGGGGAAGTTCGGGGGCGACACCGACAACTGGATGTGGCCGCGCCATACGGACGATTTCTCGATGTTTCGCATCTACGCCGGGCCCGACAACAGGCCGGCCGGTTACTCGCCGGAAAACAGGCCCTACGAGGCCCCCGTGCACCTCAAAATTTCACTGCGCGGAGCGGAGGAGAACGACTTCGCCATGATAATGGGTTTCCCGGGCACGACCGACCGCTACATGACCACCTACGAGATGAAACACCTGACGGAGGTGGAGAATGCGAACAGAATATTCGTTCGCGGAGAGAGGCTGGGCATCATAATGGAAGACATGCTGGCCGACAACGCCGTGAGGCTGAAGTACGCCGCGAAATACGCCTCGTCGTCGAACTACTGGAAGAACTCGATAGGCAAAAACAAAGCGCTGGCGGATAATAAGATACCGGAGCAGAAAGCAGCGCTCGAAGCCCGTTTCCAGGCGTGGGCCGAGGGCGTCGATTCGCCGGAACAGTACCGGCTGGCGTTGAGGAACATACAGGAGTCGGTGGAGGCCACATCTCAAGTGGAAGGTGTGTATCAGTTTCTCGTGGAGTCGCTCTGGAGCGGTGTCGAGATAGTGCAGCTCACGCAGAGGGTAATCCAGATGATGAACTTGGCCGACGGAAAGGTGACGAACCGTGACGAGGTGATGGCCGCGGTGGAAAATTTCTATAAAAACTACAACGAACCGACGGATCGCCGCGTGGCGAAACGAATGCTGGCCATAGTGAAGGAACGTGTGCCCGCGGCCGACCTGCCGTCGTTCTTCGGAAGCCTCGGCCCTGCGAGCCAAAACGAGACAGACGCATGGGTCGACAGGCTCTACGACACGTCGATCTTTGTGACTCCCGAAAGACTCGCCGCCGCACTCGACAGCTACAACCCCGAAACTTTCGAAAACGATCCGGCAACACAAATGTCAATCTCGGTGAGAGCGAAACTGATCGCCCTCTCGACCGATCTCGCACCAAAAATTGGGGAACGGGCCGACTGGCGCAGGGTCTACATCAAGGGTCTGACGATGATGGATCCCGGCGCGAAATTCTACCCCGACGCCAACTTATCGATGCGTCTGACATACGGCACGGTGCTGCCTTACGACCCGAGAGACGGGGTGACTTATAAATACTACACCACGCTGCGGGGCGTGATCGAAAAGGAAGACCCCGCAAATCCGCTCGAATTTACCGTCGAGGATCGCCTGAAACAAGCCTACGCCACGTCCGATTACGGCCAGTACGGTAAGGACGGCCAGTTGAGGCTCAACTTCTTGACAAACAATGACATAACAGGTGGAAACAGCGGCTCGCCGGTGCTGAATGCCAGAGGTGAACTGATCGGCCTGGCGTTCGACGGCAACTGGGAGGCGATGAGCGGCGATGTAATGTTCGAACCATCGCTCCAACGCTGCATAAACGTCGACATCCGGTACGTGCTGTGGACGATCGACCGGTACGCCGGCGCGGGACACCTGCTGAATGAAATGACCATAATCCGATAAAATGGAAACAAACCAAAAACAGAATGATGGGGTGGAGCGCTCCCTAAATTTCATCGAGGAGATCATAGAAAACTACATCGCGGCAGGAGGAGGCGATATCCAGACCCGTTTCCCGCCTGAACCTAACGGATATCTGCACATCGGCCACGCAAAGAGCATCTGCTTGAATTTCGGACTGGCGGCCCGGTACGGAGGGAAGTGCAACTTGAGATTTGACGACACAAACCCCGTGAAGGAGGACGTGGAGTATGTAGACTCCATCAAGGACGATATCCGCTGGCTGGGTTTCGAATGGGCGTTGGAGCGTTACGCTTCAGACTACTTCGAACAGATCTACGACTGGGCCGTGCAGTTGATCCGGGCTGGAAAGGCCTACGTGGACGACCAGACCCAGGAGCATATCCGGATCGGGCGGGGCACAATCACCGAGCCTGGCACGGACAGCCCATGGCGTGGGCGGAGTGTAGAGGAGAATCTCGACCTTTTCGCACGGATGCGGGCGGGAGAATTTCCCGACGGTTCGCGGGTTCTGCGCGCGCGCATTGACATGGCTCATCCAAATATGCTGTTGCGTGATCCGATCCTCTACCGTATCCTACACACGTCGCACCATCGCACAGGAGACACATGGTGCATCTACCCGATGTATGACTATGCCCACGGGCAGAGCGACTCTATAGAGCGAATCACACACTCGATCTGCACGCTCGAATTTGCCGTCCACCGCCCGCTCTACGACTGGTTCATCGAGGGGTTGGGCATCTTCCCTTCACATCAGTACGAATTCGCGAGGCTGAACCTTACGCACACCATCATGAGCAAGCGTAAGTTGTTGCAACTCGTTCAGGAGGGTGTGGTTTCGGGTTGGGACGATCCGCGCATGCCGACCATCTCGGGGATGCGCCGTCGAGGCTACACTCCCGCCTCTATCCGGACCTTTGCCGAGCGTGTCGGGGTCGCCAAGCGCAACAATGTGATCAACCTCGGCCTGCTGGAATTCTCCGTTCGTGAAGACCTAAACCGTATTGCGCAGCGCCGCATGGTGGTAATGGATCCACTGCGAGTGGTGATCACCAACTTCGATGATCTGGCTGCGGAGGGAAATGTTCCACGTGGAACAGAAATTTTGGGTACTTCGAATGCTTCGGGTGGTGGTGAAGGCGGCGGCAAAGGCTGCTGCGATGATTACGAAGGAGGAACAGGGCGTGTGGAGATGATTACGTGCGTCAACAATCCAGAGGACGAAAACGCCGGAACGCGCGATGTGCCTCTAACTCGCGAGATATTCATCGAACGCACGGACTTTATGGAGGAACCACTCAAAGGCTTTCACAGATTGTGGCCCGGCGGCGAGGTGAGACTCCGATACGCATACCTCATCCGGTGCGACGAAGTTGTCAAAAATGCCGAAGGTGAAATCACAGAACTCAGATGCATCCTTGACCATGAATCGGCCGGAGGTGGCTCATCCGACGGGCGACGAGTAAAAGGGGTTATCCACTGGGTGCCCGCCCGCCTCGCTGTGAGAGCAGAAGCCCGCCTCTATTCTACCCTCTTCAACCGCGAAAACCCCGAGGATTGCGCCGAAGGAGAGACTTTCCTCTCGCACTTGAATCGCGAATCATTAACAGTATCGGAGGTGTATATGGAGCCTGCATTATCCGAGGCAAAAATCGGCGAGATATTTCAATTCGAACGGATCGGTTACTTTTCAAAAGATTCAGACTCCACGGCCGAGAATCCGGTATTCAACCGAACAGTAACCCTCAAAGATTCATGGGCAAGGCAGCAAGAATGAAACAGTAGAGGTTAAATAAGATGGAGGTGTTCCTTATGGAACACCTCCATCTTATTTTCAATTACCGTTATTAGCGACCAAATAATACAAGTAACACGTTAATGTCGGCGGGAGAAACGCCGGGTATGCGGGACGCTTGGCCTATAGTGGCGGGACGAGTGCGAGTTAGCTTCTGGCGGGCCTCCATAGTAAGAGATTTTAGAGACGCGAAGTCGAAATCGGCGGGAATAGGAACTTCTTCGAGACGTTGGAGTTTTTGCGCAATAAGTTTTTCGCGTTCGATGTAGCCGCGATATTTAATCTCGATCTCGACCTGTTCTATCTCTTCGGCAGTGATTTGGTTCTTGACAATGAAGTCGCCCAATGCCGGCAGCACCTCGGCGATCTCCGACAGCGAGATTTCGACCCGTGAAACAACAAAACTGAGCTTGCGGCCCTGGGTAAGAGGTGCTGAATTGCGTGAAATTAAATAGTCGTGTAAATCGTCTGGAGCGGCACTAAGTCCGTGGGTGAATGAACGAAGCGATTCTAAGTTCGATTTTTTTTGCTCGAAAACCGCCCAACGTGACTCGTCGACGAGGCCTATTTCGCGACCTCGTGGAGTGAGTCTAAGGTCGGCGTTATCTTGCCGGAGCAGGATCCTGTATTCGGCCCGCGAGGTGAACATGCGGTACGGTTCGTCGACACCTTTGGTTACGAGGTCGTCTATCAGCACTCCGATATATGCTTCGTCGCGCCGCAGCACGAACGGCTTGCGCCCAGTGCGCCACAGGTGGGCATTTATTCCAGCCATAAGTCCCTGTGCTGCAGCCTCTTCATAGCCGGTTGTGCCGTTTATCTGTCCGGCGAACCACAGCCCGGCGACGAGTTTGGTTTGGAGCGTGTGGTACAGTTGGGTGGGCGGAAAGTAGTCGTACTCAATAGCGTAACCGGGCCGCAGCAGATGCACTTGTTCGAGTCCGGCAATGCTCCTCAGCGCCGCTCGTTGCACCTGCCATGGCAGCGATGACGAGAATCCGTTGAGGTAGTATTCGTTGGTAATGACTCCTTCAGGTTCAATGAATAGTTGGTGTGAATCCTTGTCGGCAAATGTGCGCAGTTTATCTTCGATGCTGGGGCAATAGCGGGGTCCGACGCCACGGATGGTGCCGTTGAAAAGTGGTGAGTCGGCGAACCCTTCGCGTAGCGTGTCGTGCACTTCGGCGGAGGTGCTGGCGATCCAGCAAGGGAGTTGGCCGTTGGCCACAATTGGCTGTGTTTCAGGTGAGAACGAGAACCGCGTTGGCACTATGTCGCCATCCTGACGCTCAAGCACGTCGAAATTGATCGTTCGTCCGTCGAGCCGCGCCGGGGTGCCGGTTTTCATTCGTCCAGCCTCGAACCCCAACTCTACGAGCCTCTCAGTGAGGCCCTTGGATGCACGCTCTCCTATCCTGCCGCCTTCTATCTGCGCATGGCCGACGTGGATCAAGCCGCCGAGGAATGTTCCGGTGGTCAGCACCACGATATGGGTGCGAAACTCGACGCCTAACGCAGTTCTGATACCGCATATTTTTTTACCATCTCCACCCCGACCTTCGTGTCGGCCATTGACCTCTTCGTCAACGAGGAGGCCGACCACATTATCCTGCCACAAAAAAAGCCCCGAAGTATTCTCAAGTGTATGGCGCCACAGGGCCGAAAATCGGCTTTTGTCGCACTGCGCGCGCGGGCTCCGCATGGCGGCACCTTTCGACCGGCCAAGCATCCGGAATTGGATCGTCGAACGATCGGTGACAATGCCCATCTGCCCGCCTAGCGCATCTATTTCTCTGACTATCTGCCCTTTTGCAATACCGCCAATAGCTGGATTGCACGACATAGCGGCCACTTTTTCGAGGTCCATCGTAACGAGCAGTACCCGCGAGCCAAGTCGTGCGGCAGCTACAGCGGCTTCGCAACCGGCGTGTCCGGCTCCCACAACTATTATGTCATATTCCAACTCCATATGTCGGCGGGAAAACGGTAAACAAGTGTGTCACAATCGGTCGATAAGCGAGATAATCCTTTCGCCGATATCGCGGCGTGAATCCTCAGACGGACAGTGGTTTACAATCTCGGCGGCAAATCCGTGCATCTGCATCCGGCGCGCCTCGGCCTCCGACAAGCCCCTTTGGCGCATATAGTATATCGTCTCTTCGTCCAAACGCCCGACTGTCGAACCGTGGCTGCATTTCACGTCGTCGGCGTAAATTTCGAGTCCGGGCCTTGATAGGACGTATGCGGTGTCGGTCAGTTGCAGGTTTTGGTTTCGTTGTGCGGCATCGGTTTTCTGCGCCCCCGGAGCGACGTGCACCATGCCGATGAACGAGCCGGTTGCCTCACTGGTGGCAATGCCTTTTATGAGTTGGCGGCTTGTGCATCTTGGAGTTAAGTGATTTATTATAACGTCAATGTCGGCGCGCGTGGCATCATTTCCCGAGGTTATGTAGAGGGCATGAAGATAGAACTCCGCCCCTTCGCCCGTGAAATCGACCGTAAGCCGAAATTTAGCCTTTCCGCCGCCTGCCTCGCCGCTGTCTGTCGCCAACACAAACGCCGTGGCATAGAGCCGCGCTCCCGCCTCGAGCACAAAACGGCGATCCGTGCTACCACTCTCGACGATCACGGGTTCGACAAAATGCTCACCCTTCGCGAATATGTTTTCGGCCTCTTTCATGCGCGGTTTATAAGCCTGTCGTAACCCTCATTTTCGAGGCGAAGGGCGAGATTGCTGTCGCCCGATTCAATGATCCGGCCCTTGTACAAAACATGCACAAAGTCAGGTATAATGTAGTCCAATAACCTCTGGTAGTGAGTGATAAGCACAATGGCATTCTCCGGGCCGCGCAACCGTGACACTCCGCCACCCACAACCCTGAGGGCATCAATATCGAGTCCGCTGTCGGTTTCGTCTAGAACCGCGAGTCGCGGTTCTAGCATTGCCATCTGGAATATCTCGTTCTTCTTCTTCTCGCCGCCCGAGAAACCCTCGTTCACAGAGCGCGATATCATCGCGTGGTCGAGTTCCACAAATGCGGCTTTTTCACGCGATAGGTGCAGGAACTCAGAGGCTGAGAGCGGTTCGAGCCCCTCGTGACGTCGTTTTTCAGTCACGGCGGCCTTCATGAACGCAGACATCGACACTCCGGGAATCTCCACTGGGTATTGAAACCCGAGGAACAGCCCGGCGTGGGCCCGCTCCTCTATCGAAAGCGCCAGCAGGTCGCGGCCCTCGAACAGCACTTCGCCGCCCGTCACCTCGAAACGCGGATTGCCTGCCAAAACCGAAGCCAAGGTACTTTTGCCCGAGCCGTTGGGGCCCATTATAGCGTGTACTTCGCCTGCTCCGACGGCCAGGTTAATGCCCCGCAACACTTCGCGCCCCGCCACCGAAGCATGCAAACCGTTTATTTCAAGCAGGTTCGGGCGCAAAATCTGCTCGAATTTTTCGAGTTCGTGCACGAACGCCATATCGTCTTTGTGACGTTCCTCTCTTTCGAGCGGTTGTACATGTCTGTAACTCATATTATTATCGTTTAATCCTAACTCATGTTCGTTTATCAGCCCACCGAGCATTCAAGCGAGATGGCGAGGAGTTTTTGTGCCTCCACCGCGAATTCCATCGGCAGTTTGTTGAGTACCTCTTTTGCGTAACCGTTGACTATCAACCCCACGGCGTCCTCGATCACCAACCCCCTCTGTTCTAGGTAAAACAGCTGATCCTCGTTGATGCGCGACGTGGTAGCCTCGTGTTCCACCACTGTCGAGGCGTTGTGGTTCTCCACCACCGGAAACGTGTGTGCGCCACATCTGTCGCCGACCAACAGCGAGTCGCACTGCGAGTAGTTGCGCGAGTCGGCGGCCCTAGGACCCATTCGCACCAAGCCGCGATATGTGTTCTGCGACTCGCCCGCCGAGATGCCTTTGGAGACTATCCGCGAGCGAGTTCCGTGCCCTATGTGGATCATCTTTGTGCCGGTGTCAGCCTGTTGTCGCCCGGCGGTCATTGCCACCGAGTAGAACTCGCCCACAGATCCGTCGCCCGCCAACACGCACGAGGGATATTTCCACGTGATGGCCGAACCTGTCTCCACCTGCGTCCACGACAGCCGCGCCCTCTCTCCCTTGCACAAACCCCGTTTGGTGACGAAGTTGAACACCCCGCCACGACCCTCCTTGTCGCCAGGGTACCAATTCTGCACGGTGGAGTATTTCACCTCGGCATCTCTCATGACGACTATCTCGACCACTGCGGCGTGCAACTGGTTCTCGTCTCGTTGCGGTGCGGTGCAACCCTCCAGATAGCTGACGTAGCTCCCCTCGTCGGCAACGATCAAAGTCCGTTCGAACTGCCCTGTGCCGGCGGCATTGATGCGGAAGTAGGTCGACAGTTCCATCGGCGAGTGTACCCCGCGCGGGATGTAGCAGAACGATCCATCGGAGAAGACGGCGGTGTTCAGCGCGGCGTAAAAGTTGTCGGTGTATGGCACGACGCTACCGAGGTATTTTCGCACCAGATCTGGATAGTCGCGCACCGCCTCGCTCATCGAGCAGAACACAATGCCCTTTTCAGCCAATGTCTCCTTGAAAGTGGTCTTGACAGACACAGAGTCCATCACCGCATCGACAGCCACCCCGGCCAGCATCATCTGTTCCTCTAAAGGGATGCCCAACTTGTTGAACGTGTCGATCAATTCGGGGTCCACCTCGTCCATGCTGTCGTGTCGCGGGCCGGTTCGCGGCGCGGCGTAGTATATTATGTCTTGAAAATATATCTCGGGGATAGTAAGGTGCGCCCACGTCGGGGGCCGCATAGTGAGCCAGTGGCGGTACGCCTTCAGGCGATATTCCAACAGCCACTCGGGCTCACCCTTTTTGGCCGAGATGAGCCTCACCACATCCTCGCTGAGGCCGCGCGGAATGGTCTCCGTGTCTATCTTCGTCACGAACCCCCATTCGTATTCTCGTTCGGCCAGTTGG
>JAITWC010000161.1 GCA_031285485.1 Alistipes sp. | reverse complement strand
CTGATTATCGGTTAGGTTGGTTGGGTAATTTGCCATAAATTAGTGTCTTGGTAACCACTAAATTACGAAAAATATCCCAGCCAACCAACTGATGATCAATAAATTAATACAATAACCCTATCCATCTCAAAATATAATCCTAAAAATTCAAAACAACTTCTAAGTTTTTAGTTATATAACTAAATCTTTAGTTGATCGAAATCCCGACTGCAATCACCCCCCCGTCCCGATCCGAAGTTTGACCGCAACGGGGTTGTGGTCGGAGTTGTCGAATGAGGGCGACGCATACTCCACGCACTCCATATCGGGCGAGTGGAGCATGTAGTCGATTCGCAGCAGATTGAAAAATCCGCGATAGGTGTAGCCGTAGCCCCGCCCCGCCTCGCGGAACGAGTCGCGCAGACCGCGCGCGATGCGACTGTAAGCATAGGAGACCGGAGTGTCGTTGAAGTCGCCGCACACCACCACGGGGTGGGGCGACAGTGTGATTCGTGCGGCCAGCGTGTCGGCCTGTGCCGCGCGGATGACATAGTTTTGCGCGAGCCGCCCGATCATCCCCTTCATGCGCGCTGAGCGTGTGCCCTCGCCCGCGGAGTCTCCCCCCACGAAGTCGCCCACGAATCCGCCGTCTACGATGTACTGCTCGTCAGACGCCTTGATGGCCGTGGTCTGGAGGTGGGCGCAGAAGATCCGCATCGTGTCGCGGTTGACGGCGATGTCGGCCCACAGGATCGAGTTGTTGGTCCCCTCGAAGTCGATGTGGCCCGAACCCGTGATCGGAAATTTGCTGTAAATCGCGTTGCCCCATCCGTGCCCTCCTTCGGTGCTGCCCACTCCGAGGCGCAACCTCTTATAGTGGTACGCCGGCAGTGCCTCCTCGAATCGACTGGTCGGATGCCTCGGCGTCGAGGCGAACTCCTGGATGCACACTATGTCGGCCCGCAGCGAGTCGATCACCGCGATCACATCCTCCATCGACGACTGCGGCTCGCGCGTCGTCCCCTCGGTTCCGCGCATCATGCCGCGCACGTTGTAGGTCGCCACGCTCAGCAACGACCGGTCGCGCGACAAGTCGCCGTGGTTCAGCGTGAGCTGCGGGCGGAAGAAGAGAGTCAGCCCCCACACACCCGTCAGGAAGATCACAAGCGGAATGTAGATCCCTCGCCGCCAACGGATCACCCAGTAGAGCAGACACAGAAAGTTGCCCACAAACAGCACCGGCAGCAGCAGACCCGCCGTCGACATGAAGCCGTAGGTCGCGGGGTTGATCCAACGAGCCAGCCATGACAGCACCACCCCCACCGCGACGGCCACCGACATCGCCGTCATCAGCCAGTCGGGCAGCGAGAAGCGTCGCCGCGTCGCCCCCGCGCCTGCCGAGGGGGTGTCGTAGCCGATGCCCTGCGACGAGCCCTGCCGCGAGCCCCAGCCGCCGCCTCGTCCGGAACGTTTGCCCCAGCCGCGTCGGCCTCTGCCTCCCCGCGAGGAGTCGTAGTATGTCATTTCGCGCCGTGCCACTTGTGTGTGATGTTTTTTAAGAGTATCGGTGAACTTTTCCCTGCCGCAGCCACATCCTCAGCAGCAAGAATCCGACCAAAGCTCCGCCGAGATGGGCGAAGTGTGCAACGTTGTCGGCCGAGAAGAGTGAGCCGCTCACGCCCAAAAACAGTTCGATGGCGCAGAATACAACCACCGCCCACTTGGCCCTCATCGGGATGGGCGGAATGAGCGGCATGATGATGTCGTTTTGGTGCAGCATGCCGAACGCCAGCAGCAATCCGTAGATCGCCCCCGACGCCCCCACCGTCGGGACGAACAGCGACGCCCCCGTCAGGTAGCACACCGCCATCTGAATCAGCCCCGCCCCGATGCCGCATATCATATAGTAGGTGAGGAACCGGCGACTGCCCATGTCGATCTCGATCGTGCGACCGAACATCCACAGCGTGAACATGTTGAACATCACGTGCTCCCATCCGCCGTGCATAAACATGTAGGTCGCCGGCTGCCACGGCCGGAAAAACGGACTCTCCGCCGGAAACAGCATCATCGAGTTGAGCACCCCCACGAGGCGCGGGTTGTAGGTCTGCATCGTCATCCACGTCACCACCCACAGCACCACGTTGGCTATCAGCAGGTTTTGTACCACCGGCGGCAATCCGTACCGCACCCTTCCTGAGTTGAACATACTTTTTACTTTTTAATCATGAATTATGAATCATGAATCATGAATCAATTGCGTGCACAGCACGCAATTGAATTTTGCGTAGCTGATTCATTATTTCATTTAAGTTTGTTGCGAATTTCTTCTATCGTGATCTCGGCGAACACGGGTTTGCCCTGCGGCGTGTAGCTCGGGTTGGCGGTTGCGGCGAGTGCCGTGAGGAGGTTCTCTGTCTCTCCGGTCGAGAGCCTTGCCGCCGCCGTCGACGTTCCCGCCCCCGAGCGCGCCATCACCGCCGCGAGTCGGCGTCGCCGCGCCTCGCCTCCTGCGAAGAGACCATCCCTCAGCTCGTCCAACATGCCGTACACCACCTCGTCCAGCGACTCGGAGGGCATGTCGGCCGGCACGCCGAATATCTCTATCGCATGGTCGCCCGCCTCCCGCGTGTCGAACCCCAGCGCCGCGAACTCCGCCGTGTGGTCCCTGTGCAGCAGCATGTCGTCGGCCGAAAGGGTCATCCGCTCGGGGAAGAGCAGCTGTTGGGTGGCGCTGTGGCCGCTCCGCAGCATCGTCACAAACCGGTCGTAGAGCACCGCCTCGCGCGCGCGCCGCAGGTCGACCGCCACGAAAATTCCGCCATACAACGCCGCGGCGTAGCCCTCACCGATGTTTGTCGCGGCCGAGAAAACTTTTTGCTCTCCGTCGAATGGTTGGGGCGGGGGGCCGGAAGTTGCTTCGTGCGCGGTTTCGAGCACCGCTCCGAACGCGGCCTCCGGCGTCGATTCGAATATCGTTTCGAGTGTCCCGAATGTAGCCTGCGGCAGGTTTTGCAGCGAATCATGCAGCGACTCTTGAGGCGTCGCGTCGTCCATATACTGCACAAAGGGGTTGTAGCCACGCTCGCGCACCACCGCCGGCTCGTGCACGGAGGGGGTGTAGTCGCCGCGCGGCCCGAGCCCCGCGTGTCCGCCGAGGACGGGAATTTCGAGCCTGTCGTCGCTGTCGAAGTCCATCATCGGCACGGCTCCCGACTTGGCGAGCGTCTCGCGCACGGCGGCGTTAATTATCTGCCACACAGCGCTTTGGTTCGTGAACTTGACCTCCGTCTTCTGCGGGTGTACGTTCACGTCGATCTCCTCGGGGTCGATGTCTAAGTAGAGGAAATATGGCGGCTGGACGGTCGCGGGGATCAGTTTGTCGTAGGCCTTCACGATCGCCTTGTGGAAAAACGCGCTCTTGAAAAACCGCCCGCCGACAAACAAAAACTGCTCCCTGCACCTCTGTCGCGCCGCCGCCGGACGCCCGATGAAGCCCCTCACGCGAGCCAACGACGTGGAGACCCCCACCTCCAGCAGCTTCGGCGCCGCGCCCTTGCCCATGATGCCCACTATGCGTGCGTGGAGCTCGCCGGCCGGCAGGTTGTACACCGGCGCGTCGTCGCGAAAGAGTTGGAACGCCACCTCGGGGTGGGCGAGTGCGACGCGCTGAAACTCAGTGACGATGTGTGTCGATTCGGTCGAGCCGCGGTCGAGGAACTTTTTTCGCGCCGGCACGTTGTAAAACAGATTACGGATCCAGATTTGCGTCCCTCGCGGTGCGGCGACTGCGCTCTGGCCGGTGAAGGCTCCGCCGTCGATGTTGAGGCGCGTGCCCAGCTCGCTATCCTCCTGACGGCTATGCAGTTCGACCTGCGCCACCGCCGCGATCGACGCCAGCGCCTCGCCCCGAAACCCGAAACTCGTGAGGGCGTAGATGTCGTCCACCGAGCTGATTTTGCTCGTCGCGTGACGCTCGAAAGCCATCCGCGCATCCTGCGGCGACATTCCGCAGCCGTCGTCCTTGATCTGGATCAGTTCGCGTCCGCCGTCCCGAAAGTTGACCGTCACAGCGCGCGCGCCGGCGTCCACCGCGTTCTCCATCAGCTCTTTGACCACCGACGCGGGACGGTTCACCACCTCGCCGGCAGCGATCTGATTCGCTACGGAATCGGGAAGAAGTTTTATGCGATCGGCCATCGTATTGCTTTGTGCGGTGTGGGCGGTTCGAGAAATTATTTTTCGCGCGGCTACTTGAAGTACAACATCCAAACAATCAACACGATGAGGGCCAACATCGCGGCCAGAACGGGCACACTCAGCGTCTTGCGGCGACGTTTGCGCATCGTGTCGGCGGCGTGGAGGCCCCGACGCGCGGCGACATGCTCGCGCAGATAGCTCCCGGGGACATACTCCTCGGCGGGCACACTCTCGCCGGCCGCCTCCGCCGCGTCGCGTGCGCGCTGTGCCGGCGAGCGATACTTCTCGCCCAAAACGATCTTTTTACGCTCCTCGCGCTCCTCGGCGGCGGGGTCGTAGTAGCGCGGCTTGTAGTTGAACCCCCGCGGCTTGCGCTGACTGAAAAAAATTGCCATAACTTATCGTAATTTTATCTCCTCCCACTCCTCCCTGCCGAGGCGCGAGATGTGTTGCGTCACGGTGCGGTCGATGAGCGGCCAATGTTTTTGTTCGGTGCGAACTTGACGGAATCCGCACTTTTCGCTCACTCGTCGCGACCTCTCGTTGCCGTCGAACCATCCGCACCAGAGCGTCTCGATGCCAACTCCTCGAATGCGATGCGCACGAGTTCGCGCGTCGCCTCCGATGCGTACCCCCGTCCCCACAACGGTTCGCCGATCCAATATCCTATCTCGGCCTCGTCCTCCGGCAGACCCAGATTGCTTGCCGCGCCGATTATCAGACCGATGCTGCCGACCGCCGTGTCGTCGGGCCTGACCGTCACCGCGTAGCTCCACTCGGCCGAGAGTATGTCGCGAATTATCTGGCGACTCTCCTCCACGCTCGCGTGGACAGGCCAACCGGCGATCGGGCCGACGAGCGGGTTGCGCGCAAACTCATACAGACTCTCGGCGTCCGTCTCCCGCCACGGCCTCATGATCAGCCTTGGCGTTTCGAGTGTCTCTTGCGGTGTCATCCTTAATTATTATTAGGTATCTCTCGTTATCCGGTACCGCCCAGCTACCTGAAAAATCCCCGCATTCGTTCGAAGATGTTCTGCGTTTTGGCGCCTGACCCTGCGCTTTTTGCCGCGCCGTCGGCCCCCTTGGCGAAGGCCGGTTTGGTGGCGAGCTCGTCGGCAAGTTTCCGCTCCTCGGGCGACAGCTTTGTCGGCACCGCGACGTCGATTACCACCAGAATGTCGCCCGTGCCGTAGCCGTTGACGTCGGGTAACCCCTTGCCTTTCAGGCGCAAAACCTTGCCGGCCTGCGTTCCTGCCTCGATCGTGATCTTGGCTTTTCCGTCGACAGTGGGCACCTCGGCCGAACCGCCCAACAGCGCCGTCGGGATGGTAATGTTCAGATTGTGAAGTAGATCAACCCCATCGCGTTGCAGTTGCGGGTTGTGCTCCTCCTCGATCAGCACCAGCAGGTCGCCGTTGATGCCGCCGTGCCTCGCCGCGTTGCCTTTGCCGCTGACAGTCAGCTGCATACCCTCGCCAACGCCGGCCGGTATGCGAATTTCGACCACCTCCTCGGCGCGCACATTGCCCTCGCCCTTGCACTTGTCGCACGGGGTGGTGATGATTTTGCCCTCGCCGTGGCACTCGTGGCACACCTGGGTCGCCTGCGTGCGCCCGAAAAATGTGTTCACCGTGCGCGTTTCGACCCCGCTGCCGTTACATGTGGGACACGTTTTGTACGAATTTTTGTCCTTCGCGCCGCTCCCGCCGCACTTGTCGCACGGGATCATCTTGCTGATTTTCAGCTTTTTTGTGGTGCCGTGCGCAACCTCCTTCAGCGTCAGGCGCACCTTCACCCTGAGGTCGGAACCGCGGTTCACCCTGCCCGCGCCGTAGCCGCCATAGCCTCCTCCGAAACCGCCCCCATAGCCGCCCCCGAAGTCGCCGAAACCGCCGGCAAAGTGACCCCCGAAGACGTCGCCGAAGTTACGGAAAATGTCCTCCATAGTGAATCCGCCCGCGCCGTAGGCCCCCGCACCGCCCGCCGCGCCGCCGCCGAATCCACCGCCGCTCATCCCCGCGTGGCCAAACTGGTCGTAACGCGCCCGTTTGTCGGGGTTCGACAACACGTCGTAGGCCTCGGCCGCCTCTTTGAACTTCTCCTCGGCCTCCTTGTCGCCCGGATTTTTGTCGGGATGAAACTTGATCGCCGCCTGTCGGTACGCTTTTTTTATCTCGTCGGCGCCGGCGCCTTTCGCCACGCCGAGCACCTCGTAGTAATCTCTCTTGTTTGCCATAATTTACTGTCCGACAACGACTTTGGCGTATCTGATTATTTTATCCTTGAGCTTGTAACCCTTCTGCACGACGTCGATGATCTTGCCTTTTTGGGCCTCGTCGGGAGCAGGAATTCGCGCCACGGCCTCGTGCAGATCGGTGTCCAACTCGCTGCCCACGGCCTCGATCTCCGAGAGCCCCTTACCGCGCAGTGTATTTCGCAACTTGGTGTCTATCAACATGATGCCCTGCCTTATGGCCTCGACGTCGTCGGTGGCGGCCATCGCGGCGATCGCCCTGTCCATGTCGTCCAACACGTCCAGCATCGCGCGCACAACATCCTCACCACCAGCGTTTATGATGTCTAACTTCTCCTTGAAGGTGCGCTTGCGATAGTTGTCGTACTCGGCCGTCAGGCGCACGAACTTCTCCCTCCAAATCGCCACCGCCTCCTCGGGCGAGATTTCGGATTGATTTTCCGCCGCGTTTTCCGCCGCGTTTTCTGACGCCGCCGCTGCGTCTCCTGCTGCGTTTTCCGCACCTGCCCCTGTCTCCGTGCCTGCCACCCCCGCGGCATCGCCATTTTCGCATGACACAGTGTCACCCTCGTCTGTCATATTGTCATACGGCGCACCGCCCGCCGCCGTGCCGCCATCGCCGGAGGTGAATCCCTCGTTCATCATAATATCTTGGTCTTCAGTCTCTTTCCACTCTTTTTCGTTCACATTCATAGCTTTTGGATTTTCGTTTGCAGGGTAGGTTTGCAAAATGCGTACCACCCGCACCGGACGCCAAAATTACGCAATTTTTTGTAACTTTGGCGTCATGAAACCGACAACAGGAGTGCTTTTTGTTTGCCTCGGCAACATCTGTCGCTCGCCGGCGGCCGAGGGTGTGATGCGCCACATGGTTGAGCAAAAGGGACTTAGCGACCGCATCACGTGCGATTCGGCGGGCACTTACGGCGGCCACACGGGCGAACTTCCCGACCCGCGGATGCGTCGTGCGGCGGCGGCGCGGGGCTACGACCTCACGCATCGCGCGCGGCAGTTCCGCACCGGCGACTTCGACCGGTTCGACATGATCATAGTGATGGATGATTCTAATTATGAGAATGTTAGCCGCATGGCGCCATCGCTTGAGGCAGCGCGAAAGATCCACCGGATGACTGATTTTTGCAGCCGTGAAAAGCGTGACATCCGTAACACTTCCCCAAAGTGTGACATAAGTAACACTTCCGAAAAGCGTGACATAAGTAACACTTTCGCCACCGAGCGCCCGACCCACATTCCCGACCCCTATTACGAGGGCGCCGAGGGGTTCGAAAATGTGCTCGATCTGCTGGAGGATGCGTGCGACGGCCTGCTACAAGAATTTTCGTGATAATCAGTATATTACAGCGGCACAACGTGTCGAATCACAGCTGCTCGACATGTCGAAAAATCGAACCGAGAGCCTGTGCCAACCCCTCGGGTCGCCGCTCGAAAATCCCGAAAACCGCCGACCCCGAGCCCGACATCGAGGCGTAGGCAGCCCCCATGTCATAGAGCGCCCGCTTGACCGCCCCGATCTCCGGATGGCGCGCGAACACGCTCTCCTCGAAGTCGTTACGCAGCAGCTCGCGCCACTCGGCCACGGGTCGCCCGACAATATCCGGCAGCGAAAAACCTTCATCCGACCACCGGGCCGAACCGCCGAGCCGCCCCGAATCGCCGCCCTCCCGAGGAGTGATTCCGGAGTAGGCCTCGGCCGTCGAAACCGCCACGTCGGGCCGCGCGACGACGAGCCACAATCCTGCCAGATCGACCTCCACAGGCGTCATCACCTCGCCGCGACCGGTGCAAAACTGCACCCCACCGCGCCTTTTTTTGCCCCCGCGGGCATTCCCATTTTCGCGCACAAAAAACGGAACATCGCTACCAAGCCGCCCCGCCAAACCCTCAAGCTCCGACTCCGTAAGTTCGAGCACAAACTCCTCATTCACAGCACGCAACACAGCCGCAGCGTCGGCCGAACCACCCCCGAGTCCCGCCCCCGCCGGCACGACCTTGTGTAGTCGCACCACCGCTTCGCCGATGCCGAACTCACTCTGCATCAGCCTCAAAGCCCGCATGCAGATATTCTCTTCGGGCGCGCAATCGACCTCCAGCCCCGAAACCTCCAGCACCGAGTGCAAAGGGAAAACGGGCGCCGGCGCCGGATAGGGCGGGGGAGTGAGCGGCGCGAAGGTCGCCTCGCTGGGCAGCGCCGTCACCGCCACCGTGTCAGCAAGCCCCCCCACAGCCATCATAACTGTCTCGATGTCGTGGAAACCGTCGCCGCGTCGCCGCATGACGCGCAGCCCGAGGTTGATTTTGCAGTGTGCCCGAAGTTCGATCATGTCGCGAAGGTAACGAAAAAATTTCACTATTTTTGCAGCACCACATTTTTGCACCACCGCACAAACATCGCAATGAAATTTCGAACCGAGATAGAGATAGCCCCATTCGGGCGCACGATCGACCACACGCGGCGCGGCCTCTCGGTCGGGTCGTGTTTTGCGGCCTCGATCGCCGACCGCCTGCGCCGCGCGAAATTTCCTGTAACGAGCAATCCCACAGGCGTTTTATACAACCCATTCTCAATCGCCGACCTGCTCGAAGCGCGAGCCGACCTGCTCAACGACGAGAGCATGTCCCGACCAATCGAGGAGGCCGACTACCTATTAATAACCTTCGGAACCGCCTGGGTCTACGAGGAGAACGGACGGGTGGTTGCCAACTGCGAGAAGCGACCGGCACACCTCTTCACTCGTCGCCGCCTCTCGGTCGACGAGATCGTCGCACGCTTCGACACACTGCTGCAAGGCCCCCTGCACAACAAGCAGACGATCTTCACCCTAAGCCCGGTGCGCCACCTGAAAGACGGCTTCGAGGAGAACTCGCTCAGCAAGGCCACCTTGAGGCTCGCGATCGCCGAACTGACCCGCCGCCACGCCAACGCGCAATACTTTCCCGCCTTCGAGATCCTCACCGACGACCTGCGCGACTACCGCTTCTGCGGCCCCGACCTGACCCACCCCTCGACCGAGGCGGTGGAGTACATCTGGGAGAAGTTCACACAAGCGGCCTTCACCCCCGAGACGCAACGACTGCTGCCCGAGATCGAGCGGATAGTGCGCGCCACCGAGCATCGCCCCTTTGGCCCCGACACGGAGGAGCACGCCGCGTTTCGCCACACGATGCTCACCCGCACCCGCGACCTCGCCGCCCGCTGCCCCCAACTCGACCTTGGCGCCGAGGTGGACTTTTTCAGCTAAAATTACTACCTTTACACCCTCTTTTTATAAAAAATGCAAACAACCCACATGCGCACGATACTATCCGCCCTCGTCATCATCACCCTCCTCGCCGCCACTCCCGCAACGGCCCAAAGCACCCCCCCGAGCGTTGCCCAGCGTCAGGCCATGAAGCCTCGATTGGTTGTCAACATAGTGGTGAGCGGCCTGCCCGCCGACCGACTCGAACGTTTTCGGGGCGGACTCTCGGCCAACGGATTCGCACGCCTCACCGCCGAGGGCACCAACTTCCGTTCGGCACGCTACGGCTACATGCAGACCCTCTCGCCCACGGGCATCGCCACGATCACCACCGGAGTTAACCCCTCGATGCACGGAGTGGTGGCCGGAGCGTGGATCGACTATGTGACGGGCGGGCGGGTCGACCTGACCGGCGAGGGCTCGGCCGAGGGGCTGGGCAGCGACGCCGGAACCCAGGGGTACTCGCCGCGCCACGTGGTGATGCCGACTCTGGGCGACAAACTGCTGTCCGAATCGCCCGGCAGCAAGGTGATCAGCATCGCCTCCGACCCCGCCTCGGCCATCGTCGCGGGCGGACAGTCGGGCACGGCCTATTGGATGGATTCGCAAAGGGCGGTGTGGGTCTCGTCGACGGCCTACATGACGGC
Organism: Alistipes sp.; assembly: GCA_031285485.1. Lineage (GTDB taxonomy): Bacteria > Bacteroidota > Bacteroidia > Bacteroidales > Rikenellaceae > UBA940. The sequence continues at coordinate 6,406 of JAITWC010000161.1, read as the reverse complement.
GCTGCCCGCATGGGTGAACGACTGCAACGCCGAGCGACCCGCCAACCGCTACGTCGAGGAGGGGTGGACTCCGGCACGTCCCATGAGGCAGTACATCGACCAGTCGAACTCGATCTTCGGCGGCGAGGGGGGCGGCGCGCGCATCACCACTTTTCGTCGCGCCGGAGTGACCGACTACGAGGCCATGCTCCACACCCCGTCGGGCAACTCGCTCGTGGCCGACTTCGCACGCCGCGCGGTGACGGGCGAGCAGCTGGGCGCCGACGACGCGACCGACATCCTGAACATCTGCTTCGACGCCTCGCGCCACGTGGGCGAGCGGTTCGGCGGCGCCTCGATGGAGGTCGAGGATATGATCTATCGTTTGGACATGGACCTGGGCGACATGGTGAACGCCATCTCGACGCAGGTCGGGGCCGACGCCGTGCTCTATGTGCTCACCTCCGACCACGGCACGAGCACGGCGGCCGACGGCACGACAAAGACAAACGGCGGAGTGGAGCGCGATCGCTTCAACACGGCGCAGTTCAAGACGATTCTCAACAGCTTCCTCGGCGTGCAGTTCGGCCCGGGGGAGTGGGTGTTGGACTACATCGACCGGCAGGTATACCTCAATCACAACCTCGTGTACCAGCGCAACCTCGACCTCGAAACTGTGCGCAGTCGCGCGGCGACCTTCGTGTTGCAGTTCCGCGGGGTGTCGCACGTGCTCTCGTCGTCGGCGCTGAGCGGCGGATATTTCGGCGCGGGCTACGGACTGAGGATGCAGAACAGCTTCTACCCGCGGCGCGGCGGCGACCTGATGCTCAACCTGATGCCCGGCTGGATCGAGGAGCGCGCGGGAGTCAGGAGCCTCTCGGGCTCGATGTACGACTACGATACACATGTGCCCTTGACGCTCTTCGGCTGGCGGATTCCCGCGCGCGAGATCGACACCGCGGTCGACATGACCTCGCTCGCCCCGACCCTCGCGTGGCTGATGGGCATGGGCCGACCCACCGCCTCCGACGGCGTGCTGCTGCCCGAGGTGGAGATAATCACACAATAAACTTTTTGGAAGAGAAAAAATGAGAGATCCGATACAAGAGCAGATCGTCGCCGACTTCGAGCTTTTCGACGACTGGATGGACAAATACAACTACCTGATCGAGTTGGGAGGCTCGTTGCCCCCCCTGGATCCCGCCTTTCGCACCGACCGTTACGCCATCAGCGGCTGCCAGTCGCGGGTGTGGCTCGCGGCGACCTTGTCCGACGACGGGCGCGTTCACTTCTCGGCCGACAGCGACGCGATCATCACCAAGGGGATCATCTCGCTGCTGATCCGCGTGTTGGACGGCCGCACCCCGAGGGAGATCATCGACGCCGACCTCTACTTCATCGACCGCACGGGCCTGCGCGAGAACCTCTCGCCGACGCGTGCCAACGGACTCGGAGCGATGCTCAAACAGATGAGAATGTACGCACTCGCCTTTCAGGCCCAAAACGAAAAACAATGACACCACAAGATATACTCCGAATCGAGAGCGAGATAGTGACGGCGCTCAAGGGTGTGTTCGATCCCGAGATTCCGGTCAACGTCTACGACCTGGGGTTGATCTACGAGATCGACTTCGCCCCCTCGGGCAGCGACCGCGAACCGGCAGGCACGGCCCACATCACCATGACCCTCACCGCCCCCAACTGCCCGATGGCCGACGCGCTGGTCGACGACGTCAAAAGTGCCGTGTCGAGTGTGGCGGGAGTTACGACGGTCGAACTTGAGCTAACCTTCGAACCGGCGTGGGACAAAAGCATGCTCTCCGACGAGGCGAAATTAGAATTAGGATTGCTGTAAGAATGAACCGGCTTCTTGAATTGCTGTGGCGAGCCGGAGAGCTATCTGGTCATCAGTTCGCGGGTGCCGCCGGCGAGTGCATCACTGTCACGGCCGAGGGCGAACAGTCGGACGACGAGCAGGGGGTGTGGATCGCCGCCGAGGTGACGGTCGACGGCGAGCGGCGGCGTGGCCCCGTTGCGATCGGCGCGGAGACACCCGTTCCCGCGGGAGCCGTGCTGAGGGTTGTTGCCGACGCCGACGCCACCCCCGTGCTGGGCTCCGACGACCGGCTCGTGCCCCAGATCGCCCCACCGATTCTGCCCGAGGCGATGGCAACTTACGACGCCCTGCGCGCCGGAGCCTCAGGGTGCGGATGCGCGAGTCGCATCGCGCGGATGGAATCTGTTCACCGCACGGCGTTCTACACATCGCTGCTGGTCGAGCGGCTGCAGCGCAAAACTGAGCAGATCGCCGCGACGTTCGAGAGCACGGGCCGCGATTGGCATCAGACCTTCCACACGCTGCTGCTCCGAGCGATGGGCGGCAATCGCAACCGCGAAGCCTTCACCGCGTTGGCCGCCAAGGCGACCTCGGCCATGATCTCGCGCGAGAAGAGCTCCATCGTCAAGATCGAGGCGCTGCTCTTAGGCTCGGCGGGATTTCTCTTCGGCGGCAGGGGCGGCGAGAGCGAGAAGGACGACTACACGCTGAGGCTCGAAGAGGAGGCCCGCCACCTCACGGCCAAATACCAGATCACTCCGCTGCGACCCGCGGTGTGGGACCTCAGTCGGCTCTATCCCGCCAACCACCCCGCGGTGCGTCTGGTCGAGATCGCCGCGCTGCTCTGCAAAAAAGATTTCATGTTGGACGGAGTGCTTGGCTGCCGCACCTCGGCCGACGTCGAGACCCTCTTCGCCGCCACCGCCTCCGACTATTGGCGCACCCACTACACCCCCTCGGGCAACGAGAGCGCACCCTCGGCCAAGACCATCGGGCGGGCCAAGGCGCGACTCATAGGCATCAACCTCGCCGCGCCGCTGATGTTCGCCTACGGCCGGCATACGGGAGCGGACGAACTTTGCGACCGAGCCCTCGACCTGCTGGCCGACATCCCCGCCGAGCGCAACAAACTTCTCGACGGTTGGTACTCGGAGGGCTGCGAGGCACAGAACGGTTTCGAGAGCCAGGCACTGTTGCAATTGGCCGGAGAATACTGCGCACACAAGGCCTGCACCAACTGCCGCCTCGGCCGCACCGAAATAAAAAGCGCCCTCGCGCGCAAAACTTACACGAATAATGAGTAACTTTGCGGGATAGTTAAAAACCAACCAGACAATGAGCGTCTTAACTTCAGTTATAAAATTCTTTGCCGGCTCGAAGGCCGACACCGACCGGAAAATGATCGAACCGTACGTGAAGCGTACGCTCGAAATATACCCGACCCTCCAATCGCTATCCAACGACGAGTTGAGAGCCCGAAGCGCCGCCATGCGCGCCGCCATAGCCGAGTTCATCGCACCCGAGGAGGGGCGCATCGCAACCCTCAAGGCCGACATCGACTCGCCGGAGATCCCCATGGATCGCAAGGAGGCGATGGCCAAGGAGATCGAAGATCTCACCAAACGAGTCGACGAAAAGATCGAGGAGAAGTTGGACGAGCTGCTGCCCGAGGCGTTCGCGGTGATGAAAGACACGGCGCGAAGGTTCAAGGAGAACCCCACGGTGAGCGTAACCGCCACCGACTTCGACCGCGACCTGGCCGCCCGAAAAGATTTCGTCACGATCGAAGGGGGCGACACGGCAGTCTACAAAAACAGCTGGATGGCGGGAGGGAACCTCGTCACTTGGGACATGGTACACTACGACGTGCAGCTGTTCGGCGGGGTGGCGCTTACCCTCAGCCGCAAACATCCCGCAACGAACATCGGCGAACGCAGCCGCATAGGTCAGATCGCCGAGCTGGCGACGGGCGAGGGTAAGACTCTCGTGGCGACGCTGCCGGTCTTCCTGAACGCACTTGCCGGCAAGGGGGTACACATGGTGACTGTGAACGACTACCTCGCCCGCCGCGACAGCGAGTGGATGGGGCCGATGTATGAGTTCCACGGCCTGAGCGTCGACTGCATCGACCGCCACCAGCCCGGCTCCAACGCACGGCGCAAGGCATACCTCGCCGACATCACCTACGGTACTAACAACGAGTACGGCTTCGACTACCTGAGGGACAACATGGCCATCCAGCCCGACGACCTTGTGCAGCGCAAGCTCCACTACGCAATCGTCGACGAGGCCGACTCGATCCTGATCGACGACGCGCGCACACCCCTCATCATCTCGGGCCCCGTGCCCAAGGGCGACGACCAGATGTTCGAGCAGTACCGCAGCCCCATCGAGGGACTCTACAATCTCCAGAAGGCCGAGGTGACGAGACTCGTGAGCGAGGCGCGCCGTCTGTTCGGCGAGGAGAAGAGCGAGGAGGCCGGCATCCTGCTGCTCCGCGCTCACAAAGCTCTACCCAAGTACAAGCCGCTCATCAAGTTCCTGAGCGAGACGGGTGTGAGGTCGCTGTTGCAGAAGACCGAGAACACCTACATGGCCGACAACAACAAACGCATGCACGAGATCACCGACGACCTCTGGTTTGTGATCGACGAGAAGGGCCACTCGGTGGAGCTGACCGACAAGGGGCACGAAAACCTGTCGCGCACATTCAAAGAGGAGGGCTTCTTCGTGTTGCCCGACATAGGCAGCGAGCTCGCCGCACTCGAAAACGCCGAGATGACGGTCGAGGAGAAGGCCGAGAAGAAAGACGCGCTGGTCAACGACTACTCCATAAAGAGCGAACGGGTACACACCGTCAACCAACTGCTCAAGGCCTACGGCATGTTCGAGAAGGATGTCGAGTATGTGGTGATGGACAACAAGGTGAAGATCGTCGACGAGCAGACGGGCCGTATCCTCGAAGGGCGCCGCTACTCCGACGGACTCCATCAGGCGATCGAGGCCAAGGAGCGGGTCACCGTCGAGGCCGCCACGCAGACCTTCGCCACCGTCACGTTGCAGAACTACTTCCGAATGTACCACAAGTTGGCGGGCATGACCGGAACCGCCGAGACCGAGGCGGCGGAGTTCTGGAACATCTACAAGTTGGATGTGATAGTGATCGGCACCAACCGCCCAATCATTCGCGACGACAGGGAGGACCTTGTCTACAAGACCAAGCGCGAGAAGTACAACGCCGTCATCGAAGAGATCGCACGCCTCGTGACCGAGGGTCGGCCGGTGCTGGTGGGTACCACTTCGGTCGAGATATCGGAGCTGCTCAGCCGAATGCTCAAGCTGCGCGGCATCAAGCACAACGTGCTCAACGCCAAGCAGCACCAATTAGAAGCACAGATCGTGGCCGAGGCGGGGCACGGAGGTCAGGTGACCATCGCCACCAACATGGCGGGTCGCGGTACCGACATCAAGCTATCGCCGGAGGTGAAGGCCGCCGGAGGGCTCGCGATCGTGGGCACCGAGAGGCATGAGTCGCGACGTGTCGACAGACAGTTGAGGGGCCGCGCCGGACGTCAGGGCGACCCGGGTTCGTCGCAGTTCTTCGTCTCGCTGGAGGACGACCTGATGCGTCTGTTCGGTTCGGGTCGTATCGCCGGTATGATGGACAGGATGGGACTGAAAGAGGGTGAAGTGATTCAAGCCAAAATGATGTCTTCGGCGATTGAGCGCGCCCAAAAGAAAGTCGAAGAGAACAACTACGGCATCCGTAAACGCCTCTTGCAGTACGACGACGTGATGAACTCTCAGAGGGAGGTAATCTACACACGCCGTCGTCACGCACTATTCGGCGAACGCATCGAGTTAGACCTCAATAACATAATGTACGATTTTGCCGAGGAGTTTGCCCAAAATTATGAGGGAGCCGACTTCGAGGAGGTCTCGTTCGAGCTCATCCGTATGGCGGCCGTACATCCTTCGTTCGACGAGGCGACATACAAGAAAGCCGACTGTCGCGAGCTAACTGAGTTGATCGTCGCCGACCTGCGCACGGCTTACGAACGCCGCGCACTCAACGTGGCTCAAGTCGCGCGTCCGTTCATCGCCAAGATGTATAACGACATGACTGCCGCCGCACACGAGGGAGCTCAAACCCTTATCCCGATTACTAACGGAACGCTCGGCTATCGCGTGTCGGCAGATGTGAAAAAGACCTACGAGACCGACTGCAACGACATCTATAAGTCATTCTCCAAGATAGTCATGCTCACCACGATCGACGATAACTGGCGAGAACATCTGCGCGAGATGGACGATCTGCGCCAAAGCGTGCAGAACGCCACCTACGAGCAGAAAGATCCGCTGTTGATCTACAAGCACGAGTCGTTCGGAATCTTCATGAAGATGCTCGCCAAGGTCAACCGCGAGGTGCTGGCGATAGTTAATAAGAGTTACATTCCGGTTCGTACCGCCCCCGAGGGAACGACTGCCCCGGCTCAGGTGCAGCAACGCGAACGTGCTCAGGTCGATGTCAACCGCCTGCACGCCTCCCGCATGGAGGCCGCTCGTGCTGCCGGAGCCGGCGATCGAGGT
>JAITWC010000127.1 GCA_031285485.1 Alistipes sp. | reverse complement strand
ACATGTTGTTTCTCGAAGAAGCTGATCAACCATTTCAGGGCCTTCGAGCTAACATTCTTCTACATCAACTTCGGACACCTCTAAACTCAGCATACTTTGGGGAACACAACCGAAATTTTAATTGTTGAAGAAGAGATATCCCTCGATGTGGTTGACCTCGACGGTGCCGCTGTCCGGATAACGGGTGCCGTTGCAAGCGCCCACGTAGAAAATGAAACCGTCGCCCCGGATGGTGACACTGTCGGTTACCCTGTCGAGCGGCAGCCGGAACCCGCGCTCCCCGCCGACGGGCCGGATCACCAGATCGCCGTCCTGCTCGGTGACCGTCATCCGGTCGGAATCCTCGGGGGAGTGGCGATACCACACTATCCTCGCGAACTGCGAGTAGTTGCCATCGAGCGGCACGATCGAATTGGCCTCCACCGCGTTGTCCGACGAGAACCACTCGCCTCCATCCATCACCCGTTCCGTCATGTCGAGCGGGACAATGTCCGCGGGTCGCGGATTAACCCTCGCAAGGCTCCACGGCCCAACCGACGAGAGCAGCGCAACCACGACGGCCGAGACGACGATCCACTTCACCCGCCGACCCCGAACCACGAACAGCCATGCGTAAACTCCGTAGAACCAGACGTTGAGCAGCAACATGTAGCACCGATTCGGAGTTAATCCATAGTCCGACACGCGCCGCGCGATGCCCACGGTCATCAGTATTAGCAGCGGGGCAATGATCACCCCTGTCCAGCGGCCGAGCAACTCCGCCGCCCGGTTGCCGCCCCTCATGCGCAGGGGCCACAGCAGCAGCGTCACCACCAGCCCGCCCACGGCCAGCGTCGTCACCAACCACGCCACCCATCCGTCGGGCAGTTCCCACGTGAGGACGATCTTGAAAAGGTATAGGTAGAGTATCGACGTGTAGACGGCCAGGATCGGCACGAGAATGTAGAGCGACAGCACCTTAAGCACGGGCCGGGGCCGTAGTTCGCCGTCTTGTTTGGCCTCGCCGCCGGGCACTCCCGCCATCACATAGAGAGGCGCGAAGACGATGAAACAGCACACCGCAAGCCAGCCGAACAACTCCTCGGGAGGATCGACCCTGAACAGTTCGGCCACGGCGTGGATCGCCAGCAGGAACCCGCCGAAAAGTATGCCCGAGAACAACGCCCCCAACGCGAGCCGAACCACGAGCCGCGCCGAGAAGTTCCACCACTGCGCGTCGGTGTCGCGCCTCAGGAACGGGGCGAAAAATATCGCCACAAAACCCGCTCCGTCGACCACCCCGATCTCGACCCACTGCGGCCCGGTGAGTTCGTTCACCGTGACGGGCAAAAACAGACACCGCACTCCCCACAGCAACGGCACGCCCAACTCCGCGATCAGCCCGATAACGTGAGACCGGCGATCCTCGGCCGCCGGCACTCCCGCCAGCACTCCCGCCACGCTCGCAAGCATCGCCGCAGGCAGAAATACCCACCAGCGATAGTCGATCGCGTCCTCGTGGCCGTGGACGACGAGCAACATCAGCACCGCACCGGCCAAAAGGGCCGCAACGGCGACCGGGAACCGGCGGACGACGGTGTACAGGCTCCCTGCTATCGCTCCGGGGGAGAACATCATATCGGTTACGAATCAGTGCAGTTCCATGTGGATGGGCTTGCCCACGAGGGCCTGGATCTCCTTTACCATCATGTGGTCGTCCTGCGAGCAGAAGGTGAGCGCCTCGCCCGCGGCCCCGGCGCGTCCCGTGCGGCCTATGCGGTGGACGTAAGTCTCCACCACGTCGGGCAGGTCGTAGTTGATCACCGTGCCGAGCTCCTTGATGTCGATCCCTCGCGCGGCGATGTCGGTGGCCACCATCACCTTCACGCGGCCCGCCTTGAAGTCGGCCAGCGCTCTCTGCCGCGCGCCCTGCGACTTGTCGCCGTGTATGGCGGCGCTTTCGATGCCCGCCTTCCTGAGTATCTTCGAGATGTTGTCGGCGCCGTGCTTGGTGCGCGAGAAGACGAGCACCGTGCGGTCGGTGCGACGCTTGAGTTCGTCGATCAACAACCCCTTCTTGTCGGGTTTCTCGACGAAGAATATGCTCTGGTCCACGGCGTCGACGGTCGAGGCGGCGGGCGTGACCTCGATCCGCACCGGATCGTGGAGTATGTTGCGCGACAGGCGCACTATGTCGTCGGGCATGGTGGCCGAGAAGTAGAGCGTTTGCCTCCGGGTGGGCAGCATCGAGATCACGCGTCGTATGTCGGCTATGAACCCCATGTCGAGCATGCGGTCGGCCTCGTCCAGAACGAAGGTGGTGATGTGGTCGAAGTCGACGTAGCCCTGACCGTGGAGGTCGAGCAGGCGGCCTGGGGTGGCTATGAGTATGTCGAGCCCGCGTTTGAGTTTCTCCACCTGCGACGCCTGCTTCACCCCGCCGAAGACCGAGGCGTGGGCCAGGCCGGTGTACTTGCCGTAGTCGGTGAAACATTCGTCTATCTGGAGTGCGAGTTCGCGTGTCGGGGTGAGGATCAGGGCGCGCAGCACACGCTCCTCGCGCGGTTTGCCGTGGTTTCGGCCTCGGCGGTCGCGGCGCTTCGGAGGCCCGGCTTCATCCTCGCCGCGGGCGGCCTGTTCGGGGTTTTGCGCCCGTGCGTCGGCGGCGGCCCGCTGTTTTTGCCTCTCTTCCCACAGGGTTTGAATGATCGGTATGGCGAACGCGGCGGTTTTGCCTGTCCCGGTTTGCGCTATTCCGAAGATGTCGCGTCCGAGTGCTACCACGGGGATTGCCTGCTGTTGGATCGGTGTGGGCTCGTTGTAGCCCTTTTCGCGGACGGCCCTCAGGATCGGCTCCGCGATGAACAGTTCGTCGAATGTCATCTGACTTGTCAATAATTTCGGCCACAAAGATACTACACTTTGCATTACAAACGGATAGCCGGGGTGAAAATATCGGCCGCAACAGCGTCGCGCCGCCCGCCGGGGCCGGAAAATCTTCGGCCGGCACCGCACCTGCAACCGGTTTTGCCCTTCCGGAAAGTTCCGCTACCCCACTTGCAACCGATTTTGCCCTTCCGGAGAGTTCCGCTACCCCATTTGAAACCGAAATGCCACTTTCGGCCCCGGCCCCCGGAACGATAATCACCGGCAGCCCCTTGCGGACCAGCGGAACAAGCTCCAGAAGATGGTCGTTGCGGAGGCGGATGCAGCCCTCGGACGCACGCGATCCGATCGACCCGGGATCAT
>JAITWC010000022.1 GCA_031285485.1 Alistipes sp. | reverse complement strand
CCGTCCGTCACGGGCTGCTCCTCGTAGCGGTCGAGCATCAGCTCCTGCACGGCCACGTTGCGCCGGTCGAGCTCCGCGATCCACCCCACCAGGCCCAGCGCCTCGCAGTCGGCGGCGTGCTGCGCCCCGGCCAGCTCCTGCAACAGGTTGTGTATGTCGGCGCTCTCCTTGGCCAGCGCCTCGGCCGCCACGTTGCCGTAGGTGTCGAAAACGATCTGAATCCGCCCGGCGGCGGCGCGGCGGGCGTCGTCGAAGTGGGTGAGCATGGCTTTGTTAAGGTTTGCCATGCCGCGGAATATCTCGTCGCGGGCGCGGTCGGCCTCGGCGATCTCGGCGGTGCGGGCGCTGCGCAGGATCTGCCTCATGATGGCGTCCTCCGTGCGGAACGCCGCGAGGTAGAGGTCGTACTGGGCGGTGATTTTGAGCGCGGCGGGCGTTGCGTCGGTCATGAGCGCCAGCGCGTCGGTGTGGAACTGAAAATGCTCGGCGTTCTGGAGGTTTGGAAGGCGAATTCCGGAAATTTTCATCTCGTTTCAGTTTTTTAGGTTATATATTCAATTTAGGTGCTCCTTGCAACGCCGTTGCAAGCGTCAAAACAACTTTTGTGTCCTTTGCAACGCCGTTGCAAGTGCCAAAACAGCTTTCATGCTCGTTGCAACGCCGTTGCAAGCGCCAAAACAACTTTTGTGTCCGTTGCTCGGGTTGCGCAAGCTGCTCAAAAGTTGTTTTGGCACTTGCGGGCCCGGCATCGGTGAGCCCCGCACCTGCGGTGCCCGTTCGCGGGAGCCCCGCAAGGGGCAAACCGCGCCGTTTGCCGGCTCTTACAAGCGATACAAATATCGAAAATTCTTTCCTGATAAACAAGGGGGCGACGGCACAAAGCGCAAAAAAAACACGCGCCCCCCGCAACAAAAAAAGAGCGCCCGTTCGTGACACAGCGGGTGCCTGTGTCTATTCCCGGACCCGGTTTTTCAGATCCATTTGGCCGTGCAGAATCCTTACTATCAGCACCGCGCCGGGTTAGGTCGTCATATAAAAGATAATGTGCTGTCCGGCCCGGAATCCCCGCAGGTTTTCAGTAACTCCGTCATACTTCTTGCCCCGCGCGGGGTCGCGCGCAACCATCCGGTAGCCATCCATCAGAATATTGTAGTATTTGTCGGCCTGCGCCCTCGACCATGTTGCGGCGGTGTAGGTAACGATGCCTCGCAGATCGCGTTTGGCGTTACCCGACAATACGAATCCGGACATCACCCGATACCTTTGGCGTCCCACTCCCCGTGCAGCTGCACCAAAAAAGCGTCGGGGTCGAAGTCCTCGGCAATCCCGCTGTCCAGTCCCTCCTGTATGGCCGCGCGAAGCGCTTGCAGTTTGTACGCCTCTTCCTGTTCCAACAATTCGAGCCCCGCACGGATCACGGCGTTTCCGTCTTTGTACCGTCCTTCGGCTATCATACTCGCAATGAAACCATCGAGGTGGCTGCCCAGCGATATTATCGGTTCTCTCCGTTTCATGACTTTAGCTGTTTACGGCGAATATAGCGACTTTATCCGGATAATTCCCGCCACCCGCGATAAAAAAAGAGCGCCCCGATGAGGGGCGCTCTTTCTTATAGAGGGTCGACAGACTACTGCTGTACGATGGTGAAAGGAATTTCAACTTCCTTCGCGCGGCCAAAGCGGTCGATCACCCGGACACCCAGTTTGACATCGGCCAACTGAGAAAGGTTGTTCGATATGATCGCAACATAGGCTTCTGCTGCGTTATTCACTGCGGCGGGCATGATCGGACCGGTAGTGACAGCTCCCACGATAACGTTACCGTTTACGTCTGCGAAGTTGTAAGCCGTTCCCGCGCTTGTGGGAACATAGAACTCAACCTGGCGGATGTAGGGGTACTCGTAAGCCCAGCTGGTCGTGGCGTGAGTATATTTCGGGAAGATGTTGTAAACTTCCTTGTTGTAGTTCTTCGCATCGAAAGCCGCCTCCTTGATCTGAGAAACCTTACCCGTGGAACCGGCGGGGATCGGAATCGCCGCGCCAGCACCCGTACCCACGATCGTGCCTTTGTCGAGGGCGCTCATGATCTTCATCTTGAAGTCGAGAGCGGCGACGGCGGCGTCATAGGCGTCGTAGTTGGCGTAATCGTACACGCCGAGATACAGACCCGGAACGACAGACATGTTCAGTTCGTTATCGTAAGCGTTCGCTGTGGCGGGCGTCGGGGTCTGGCCGAGCAGTTCGACGATCGTCCGTGTACCGGCGTTAGCGGGCAGGTAGGGATTGCCGCTCCAAACACCGCTTGCCGCAGTCGTTCCGATAGTCGCCAGGTCGGAGACAAAGTCATCGCCAATCTTCTGATCGCTGTCACCGTCGCCATTGGCATCGGGGAACACGAGTGCGGTGGTAGCGTCGAGCCATTGCTTGTCGGTTGCGGCGTTGGGCTGGCCAAAGCGCAGGAAGCCGCCGTCGTACGACATTTTGTTGGCGTGCGTCGAGTTGAGCGCCTGCGTGCTGTACACGTTGTAGTACGTGGAGCCTACCGTGCCGGCGAACGGAACGTTGGCGTCGGCGGGGGTAGCGTAGTCATTCTCACCGTAGAACCAGTTGCCGATAACACCCGTGGTGGCGTACCAAGAACTCGGACGCTTGTAGTAAGCGTTCAGCGTGGTCTTGTCGGCAGTCCAGTAAATGTCTTCCTTGACGAACAGTTCGTTCAGCGCCGGAAGAACAGGGGTGAACTTGACAACGGCGGTGCTGAGGTAGTTCCCCTTGACTGCTTCGGCGGCGTCGTAGAATTCGAACGTCACGACATATTCCTGGCCGATCTCGAACATCGGGGTCGAACCGTTCGACTGGGCGTAAGCCGGCTTGAGGATGATGTAGCGCGCGTCGTACAGGTTAGGAGCGGGCATAGTGCCGTCTACGGCCGGAGTCATGGGGCCTGTCACGTTATTGGCACCAGTGCCGGTGTCGTTCTTGCTGAAGACGATCTGACCGCCACCGTTATAGAACATGGTCTTCCAGTCGTTGAGGGTCTGAGTTGCACCACCCAGGAGCGCGGATTGCGTGTAGTCCGCTCCGTTGACGGCTTTGCCGCCGATAGTTACGGAGGTGATGTTCCAGTATTTGGCACCGTAGGTAATGTTCTGCCAACGTTCCTTCATCGTCATGCCGCCGATGCCCGAGGGTTCGGTGGCGAGCTTGGTAAACATCGCCGCCATGTCCGCGGTAGCCGTCTGGCTCAGCTGTGCGCTGGCCGGAGGACCTGCGGTGAACGGGGTTCCAAAACCGTTTTCGTCGGTGACGGTGTAGGAGGGGTTCTCGTAGATCACTTCCGAGAGGTTGGCGCGAACCGGATAGATGACGATGTCTTCCACGTAGATCTTGCCGTCCACGCCGAGTTTGTAAACGGTCAGCGTGAAAGTGGCGAGCGTCAGGTTGTCGGGCATACGTCCGATGGTGAACGTACCGTTCGCCTTGTCGACCGTAATGCCGAACTGGCTCTGCACGTATTCGTTGTTATCCTTCACTTCCACGTAGTAGTCCACAACCAGGTCGAGCTGTACGGGAGTGTAGGGATGCGCATTCGATGTCAGCGGGGCGGCGTTATGCGGCGTACCGTCGCCAAATGTGACGCTGTAAGGCACGTTCGGCAGTACCCGGTAGGATTGGCCCGCAATCGGAGCGTTGGAAGCGTCGTCGATCGCGGTAGTGCCGCTGATGAGCTGGTCAACCGGAGCTTCCAACGAGTTGACGATGTTCGGGACGAACGTGAAAGGAGTGTACTCCGAGCGGAAACCGGTGTTCTTTTCCACCAACGTGTACAGCGGATTCTTAGCCGTGCTGTTGATGTCGGCAATGCTCACCTGACCGTTCACGATGCGGTACAGAGCCTCGTATTTCTTGTTTCCTGCAACTTCGGAGAGTTCAGGGGTGCTTCTGTCGTAGGTCACACTCTTGTCCTGATAGGTCATCGGGATGAAGTAGAGCGCGCTGGAGCTGGCTGCTCTGGTCAGCAGGCCGGTCAGCAACTCGGCCTCTTCCAAAACGACCGGAAGAACCTCGTTCTTGGAGTTTTCGAGCGTGAACACCATGCTCGCCAGGTCGGTGTTGGCGGGAGCCACCTGCACGACGAGACCCTTGCGCTCGGCGCCGAGCGTGTTCAGCACGTTCTTAACCGCCACCTCGGTCTGTGCGCTCCAAGCGTAGGCTGCCGCCTTGTTAGCAAAAGTACCGGTAGCGGCAGTGTAGTTGTCTTCCTGCTGGAACCTTTCGACCCATGCGTAGTTGACGGAGAAATAGGTAGCCAAATTAAGTTCGGCAGAGGATATGTCCTGGCTCGTGGCACCCTTGCCGGTAGTCCAGCCGAGGATGTCTATCTTCGTGAGGCCCGAGGCGGAGGCCCCGATAATGATCGGCTTTTCGATCATCTTGCCGTTTGCGTCGATAATCCACAGTTCCCAGGCGCCGGCTACTTCGGTAACGTAGGAAGCCGCGATAGCCTCTTCGCCCCTGCTCCATTCGATCTTATTGTCCGCACCGACTACCGGGAAGTACCAGTAGAGTTTGCCGTCGGTCGCGTCCTTCTGGATCTTGGGAGTGGTTGCGCTTGCCTTTGCGCCGGTGTCGGTCGAACCGATCATCCAGTTGCCGTTCTCGCCGACGCTGAGGTAATCACCGCCAGTCGGGCCAGGGCCGCTACCGTCAACAGTGAGTTCGAAGGTGCTACCGTTGTTGTAGGTGAATACCCACGTGTTGGTCGTACCGGCCTTCTTGTCTACCTTGGTTACGAAACCCTTGTTGATCTCGGTCTGGATGTCATTGATACTGTTCTCCGCGGTGGTCATGCGGGTGCACAGTTCTTCGAACTCTTTGTCCGACGGACCGTTCTGACAGCCCGCGAAACCAAGCGTCAAAGCAGCCGCCCCGAGCATCAAAAGCTTAAAGAAATTTGTCTTCTTCATAACTTAGTTAAAATTAAAATTTGGAATTGGGATAATTAATTGTTTTTATGGATTAATAATGTTTGTTTCGGTCTTTCGGGCGGTTTTCTTTCATCGTTAAGTGAGCTTTTGTCCTGCTAAACCCCGACACCTCGGGAATCTTGCATGTGTTTTGTAAAAAAATGTTTCTCCCGGCCATACCCCTTTATGTACATATACCGCCGTTCGACGCAACCACCGCCCGCGTTTAACGGGTCTTGGGTTGCTATAACACCCCGCAAATATACAAACATTTTTCATAAAAAAACATTCCGCGCACTTTTTTTGCCGATTCCCTACGGTTTTACACGTTTCGCGGGCGGATTTCGACAAAAATAGTTACCTTGCGGCCTGAACAAATCACGATGCGACCTATGAAAAAACATGTATCGATCCTTTCGCTTGTGCCGGCGGTGGTCTGCGCGCTGTTGCTGGCGGCGTGCGGCGGGAAGGAAACCCCCTGGTTCCACAACTCGGATGTGGTAATCGCCGTGGTGGACGCTGCAGGTAAAGACCTGCTCGACGACTACGAAAATCCGGACAACATTTTGAGCGACGGCGTAACCGTAACGTACAAGGGCCAGACCTATCCGCTCAGCGTGCCCGCCACGCGCGCGGAGTACGTGCCCCCCGTGCTGGGCGGACTGACGTTGCAGGTGAGCTGGAACAAGAACATCCCCTCGCTGATGGTTTTCGGCGAGTTCGGCATCGTGTCGGACGGCAGCCTCGGGGTGAAGAAATACCGCGGCGAGAGGTTCACCATCAATTGGGGCGACGAGGAGAGGCTGACCAGCGAGCTTGAATTCGACATGTACACCGACGGCGGAGGAGAAGGCGGGACGGCGGTGCGAAAGGCCGTCCGCGTGGTGGGCGGAGTCGGGGCCGGCACGGTTTCCAACAGCTCGCTGAACATAACCATCGTGAAATAGAGTGCGGCAGTGGAAATGAAACGAAAGAGCGACATGCGCCGCGTGGTGATGCGGGCGGTACTCGCGGCGGTCTTGTTGCAGGCCGTTCCGGTGGCGGGGCAGAACCTGTCGCGAGCCGAATACATCGAGCGGTACAGGGGCATCGCCGTGGAGCACGCCGAGAAATACGGCATTCCGGCCAGCGTCAAAATGGCGCAGGGCATACTCGAAAGCGGCGACGGCAACGGCACCCTTGCGCGCCGCGGGAATACACACTTTAACATAAAGGTAAAGGCGAGCGACAACTGGCGCGGCGAGGTGGTGTACCACGACGACGATGCTCCCAACGAACCTTTCCGCGCCTACTCCTCGCCCGAAGAGTCGTGGATCGACCACTCGGAGTACCTCGACACCCAGCCACGCTACGACTCACTGTTCCGCTACGCTGCGAACGACTACCGCTCGTGGGCGCGGGGATTGAAGAACGCCGGGTATGCGACGGATCCTTTGTACGCCGAGAAACTGGTGCGCATCATCGAGGAGAACGAACTTTGGCGACTCGACGGCGGTGTGGCACTGGCCATGGAACCGGCGGTTCCGGTTCGCAGGGAGCCTGTTGTGGCGGCCGTGGAGCAGGGCTCGGGGCTGATCGATCCCGACCGGTTCGTGATAGTCATGCGAAGAAAACAACGATAAAACCCAACTATGGAAAGCGAAACAGGGCTCAAACCCCACCTCCTTCAGGCGATCATCGACCGCTCGAACCTCTCGCAGAGGGTCTACGACAATACCTATGCCGTGATGACCAAACTCAAGGAGATACTCCACGAGCTCGCCTCCGAACTCGACGAGGAACTTGAGGAGAGTCTTGACGAGCGGGTGCGCATCGAGTACCGCGACAGAGGTAAGTACGAGGCGCATTTCATATTCGGCGAGAACCTGCTCATCTTCTCGATGCACACCGACATTTTCCGTTTCGAGGCGGGTGACGCGGTTTGGAAAAACCCGTATGTCTCCGACTCTCCGGACAATGCGTTCTGCGGGATCATCAACGTGTGGAACTTTCTGAAAGACTCTTTCGAGCACAAGCGGCTGGGCGACGAGGGCTATCTGGTGGCGCGGATATTCGTCAACCGCGAGATGCGTCTGATGGTCGAAGGTAAAGGCCAACCGGCTTTCGGACGGGCGGAGTTCGGGCGGTGGACGGTCGACAAGGATGGCCTGGCCGACGTCGTGGAGGCGGCTATCGACTACTCGCTGCACTTCGACCTGCTGGTGCCCCCCTACGAGAGTCAGAAAACCGTCACGGCCGAGGTGTTCAGCACCCGCGTCGAAAACTCCAAGATGCGGACGGGCAAAATGTTGGGCTACAAATTCCGGGGCGACGACATTCAATAGTTCTTCATCGTCACCGCCACGCGCGCGGCCTTTCCGCCGAGGGGCGGGGCGAGTTTCGCGAGGGTGATCTCTATTCGGCGCAGGGCGGGGAATCTTTCCGTGAGGGCTTTCATGATCCTGTCGGCGGTGTTCTCTATGATGGCGGAGGGGATGGCCATCTGCTCGCGGACGGTTTCGTACACCTCGACGTAGTTGACTGTTCGGGCGATGTTGTCGGCCGCTACGCCGCCGTTGTCTTCGACGGTGAGGCGCAGGTCGACGGTGAAGTTGCCCCCCACCCTCTGCTCGACGTCGTAGCAACCGTGGGCGGCACGAAACTCCATCCCTTCCAACCTCAACTCATATTCCATAATCCCGGCAACGTAATTCGTAATTTAGAAAAGGTACTTTTCGGTCTTGACCCTCTTTACCAAGCGGGCGATGTCGCTCCATTCTTCCTCGCCGAAGGTGGTGCCGACCACCTCGATGACTTTACCGGCGGTGATGGCGCCGATCGTTCCACACTGGCGGAGCGACAGTCCCTCGGTTAGTCCGTAGAGGAATCCGGCGGCGTAGAAGTCTCCGGCGCCGGTGGTGTCGACTCGGAGGGCGGCCTTCATGATGTCCACGTGCACAACTTCAGAGCCGTTTTTGATCAGAGCGCCGCTCATTCCGGTCTTCACCACAGCCAGTTCGGTCATCTCGCTGATGGCTTGCAGGGCGTTGAGTGGTTCCTGCTCGCCGGTGAAAGATGACGCCTCTGCCTCGTTGGCGAAAAGTATGTCGACGCTGCCGGCCACGAGCCCTCGCAGGAAGTCGAGATTTTCTTCTACTATGTTGAAGCTCGCCATGTCCATCGCGACTTTCATTCCACAATCTTTCGCAACTCTCGCCGCTGTTGCGATAAGTTCGTGGTTCTGCACGAGGTATCCTTCGAGATAGAGGCAGTCGCTGTCGTGGAAAAGATCGGGCGTGATCTCGGCCGCGGAGAGTTCGAGCGCCGCGCCGAGGAATGTGACCAGCGTCCGCTCGCCGTCGGGCGACACCAACGACACGCAACACCCCGAGTGTTCCGTACCGCGAAACACGTGAGGTTCGATGCCGAGGTTGCCGAGGGCCGCCTCGAAGAAGTCGCCCGTGGAGTCGCGCCCCACCTTGCCGACGAATCCCGCCTGGCCGCCCAGACGGGCGAAGGCGCGAATGGTGTTGGAGGCTGACCCTCCGAGCGAGAGCGTGTAGGGTAGTCCCGCCACCGACCGTGAAATCTCTTTTTGAAGGTCGCTACCAACCAGCGTCATGCTGCCCCTCGCCAGGCCGAAACGCGCCAACACATCGTCGGAGCGCAACTCCACGAGCATGTCGGTGAGGGCGTTGCCCATTCCTGTTACTTTTTTCACGAGCGCAAATATACAGCCCGATTATAACACTTGCAAATGCGGGTTGGATTTTTAGAGGTTGTTTGAATTTTCATTAGTATAATCGCTTGACCATCAGGTTTATCTGAGATAGGTATATCATATTTTCGGAATGTCTGGTGTGAAACTCGTACTCTCGACTCAGCCGTCGCGAGGACTCGAACCATGCAAACGTCCGCTCCACAACCCAACGCTTGGGCAACGGTTTGAACCCTTTGGATTTGTCCTTCCGAAGCGTAATCTTCAATGTGTATTTCAATTCTCGTTCCACAATGTCCTTTAAATAACCACGATAGCCGCCGTCGGCATAAATCGTTTTCATTCGTTTGAACTCTGACTTCAGGCGGCTGAGCACATCGAATGCCTCCTTGCTGTCGTGCCGGTTGGCCGGATGAACCTTCACTGCCAGTATCAATCCCTGGGTGTCGGTCACGATGTGGCGTTTGCGCCCCTTGACACATTTACCCCCATCCACACCTCGATCCCGACCGCGATATGTGCCTTTAACGCTTTGACTGTCAATCAAACCCAAACTCGGTGAAACATATCGTCCCAGTCGTCTGCGAAGAACCCCACGCAAAGCAGAGTGTATTTTTTTGAACGTT
>JAITWC010000036.1 GCA_031285485.1 Alistipes sp. | reverse complement strand
CACCGCCGCGCACCCCTCGACGGGACGCGCGGCGGCTAAACCGGGGGGCGCGGTGGGGTGTGCGGCGGGAGTCATGGCACGAAGATAGGAATTTCCCGCGGAATAACAAGCACCGCCTCGCGGGTAGCGTCAATTACCGACCACCCTGCGGACAAGCGCGGCGAACTCACCGAACGCGGCGAGCCGCAGCAGCGCCGCGCCACCGAGATAGACCGACACGCCGGTCACAACCTTGACACCGAGCGTCAGCCCGAAAGCGGCCTTGGCAGACATCGACGCGACGAGAGGCGCCGTCGCAACGCCCACGCCCCACACCGCCGCCGCCATGACCGCCGTCAGCCCCAGCACCGGAAGCGCGTCGCGCGCCAGCGACCGGAACCCGTAGGACGACTGGCGACGCGCCGCCACGAAACTCACCGCCGCGTCGCTCGCCGCGATCCCCGCCACGCCCCACGCGATCGCCGAGACGCCGAACGGAATGGTGGACGCAAGCACCGCCGTCGCAACCGCCTTCTTCACTATCTCGGCCCGCAGAACCGCCCGCCCGTCGCTGCGCGAACGCAGAATGTTGGACGAGATCACCGCCAGCGGCGAGAAAAACCCCGCAAGGCAAAGTATCCGGAAGAACGGAACCGCGGGCCACCACCGGGCGTCGATAAAGAACCCGAACATCTCGTCGGCCACCACGATCATGCCCGCCATCACCGGGAACATCAGGAACACCACCGACCCAACCACACGGCCCACCGCCCGCGAAAACTTCCCGGCGCTGTCGCCGATCGACGCCAGCGCCGGGAACGTCACGCTCTGCATCGCCGTCATGGCGGAGTTGACCGGAACGTCGCGCAGCGAACGCGCCTGTTCGAAAAAACCCAGAGTGCCGGGAGCCGCCGCCCGCCCGATGATGAAGTTGGGGATGTTGGAATATAGATTGTTGAGAAGGTCGGTGCCCAGCAGACGCGACGAAAACCCGAACATCCCACGGATCGACGACATCGAGAACCGCAGCTGCGGCCGCCAGCTGCCGAAAACCCAGTACAGCCCCGACCGCACCGCCGGTTGCGCCAGCCGCTGCCACACGATGGCCCAAAACCCGAACCCCGCGAAGGCAAGTCCCACGCCCAGCAACCCCGACACGACGTTCGACGCGAAAACGATCGAAGAGATGCGCCGGAAGTCGAACTCGCGTGTCAGTACCGTCTGCTGCACCAGCCCCAGCGCCCCGGCCGGAATGATCAAAAAGAACACCGGCGAGAACCGCACCAGACCCGGCATGTCGAACAACCGCGCCGCCGGCCACGACAGACCAACCAACAGCGCGTACAAACCCACCGACACCGCGACGTTGAACCAGAACGCCGACGAATAGTCGAGACGCGTGGCGTCGCGGTTGCGGATCAGCGCGGCCGAAAAACCGCTGTCGACAAACACGTTGAAGATCGCCACAAGCGGCGCGAGTATGGCTTTGAGGGCGTACTCCTCCGGGGCGATGCGGTTGATGATGTTGACCACCACCCACGCCTGGAACAGCGCCGAGGCGATCTTCTCGGCGGCGTTCCACGCGAATCCGCGGACCACTTTCCCTTTGAGCTCGGCAGCCACGGCGCGGCGTGTTTATCTAAGGAACGACAGCAGCCCGAGGCGGTAGCCGTCCAGCCCGAAACCCATGATCGAGCCGCGGCACACGGGGGATATCAAAGAGATGTGGCGGAAATCCTCGCGCGCCAGAATGCACGATATGTGAACCTCCACCACCGGGGTCGCGATCGCGCCTATGGCGTCGGCTATCGCCACCGAGGTGTGGGTGTAGCCGCCGGCGTTGAGCAGCACCCCGTCGCATGCGCCGTCGGCCCGCTGGATTGCGTCTATGATCTCGCCCTCGATGTTCGACTGGAAATAATCTATCCGCACGGCCGGATGTGCGGCGCGCAGCGAGGCGAGGTACGTGTCGAAGTCGGTGGCGCCGTAGATCCCCGGCTCGCGTTTGCCCAGCAGATTGAGGTTCGGCCCGTTGATTATCAGAATTTTCATGGTTCGTTCAATGTTGATAGCGCAAAGATACGTATTTTTGCGCTGAAAATGGGAGAATTCGAATTCATAGAGACCATCCGCCGGGCGTTCCTCGAAGTGGGCGACGGCGCGATAACGGGCGTCGGCGACGACTGCGCGGTGCTGCCCGCGGGCGACGGCGGGGCGATGGTCGTGACCACCGACATGCTCACGGAGGGGGTGCATTTCCTGCGCGCCGAGCCGGGGTCGGAACGCGAACTGCCCGAGGCGCGCCAACTCGGTGCGAAGGCGCTGGCGGTGAACCTGAGCGACGTCGCCGCGATGGGTGCGCGCCCCGTGGCGTCGCTGCTGTCGATCGCCCTGCCGCCCGTGTGCCGCGGCCGTTGGGCGGACGAATTCATGGATGGCTACCGCGAACTGTCGGAGCGCCACGGGGTGAAGCTCGCTGGCGGCGACACGACGGCCTCGAAAGGCGGCGTGGCGATCAACGTCACCGCCATCGGCCGCGCACCTCTCTCCCTGCTGAAGTATCGCTCGGGCGCGCGGGAGGGCGACATCGTGGCGGTGAACGGCCCCCTTGGTGAGTCGGCCGCGGGGTTGGCCGACATCCTCGCCGGACGCCACGACACCCCCCCCGCCCGCATCCACCGCAACCCGACCCCGCAGGTGGCCGAGGGGGAATGGCTCGGCACCCGCCCCGAAGTCCGCTCGATGATCGACCTCTCCGACGGCCTCGCCTCCGACCTGCTCCACATACTCCGTTCGTCGGGTCGGAACGCCGAGGGCGGATTGGGTGCGGAGATCGAGCTGACCGCCATACCCACCCCCGTGTCGGCAGAACTCGCCGTCACCGGAGGCGAGGACTACAAACTGCTCCTCACCGTCGCCCCCGAAGCCTGGTCCCGCCTCGCCGAAGACTATCTCGCCCGGTTCGGCACCCCGCTCCGCGCCGTGGGCCGCGTAACCGCCGGCCCGCCCGAAATCGCGTGGCTCGACGGCGGCGAACCCGTCGCCAAAAACCTGCGCGGGTTCGTACACTTTTAACTATCTTTGCACCCGAAGATGGGCCGGATACTCGCCATAGATTACGGAACGCGGCGGACGGGGATCGCCGTCACCGACCCGCTGCGCATAATCGCGAACGCGCTCGAAACCGTGCCGACGCACACGCTCCACGCCTGGCTCGCGGGCTACCTCGCCGCCGAGAGCGTTGACATAATAGTGGTGGGCCACCCCACGGCAATGGACGGAAGCCCCTCCGAAACGATGACACAGATAGAACCACTCGTGCGCAAACTGCGCGCCGACCACCCCGCCCGGCAGGTGGTGATGTTCGACGAACGGTTCACCTCGCGCCTCGCCCTGCGGGCCATGATAGACGGAGGGGTCAAGAAGATGGCCCGCCGCGACAAAGCCCTCGTCGACCGCCTGAGCGCCACGATAATTTTGCAGGGTTACCTCGAAAGCCGCCAATACAAAGAGCTATGATACTGCCGATAGAAGTGTACGGTTCGCCCACGCTGCGGGCCGCGAACGGAGAGATGGACGCCCCGTGTCCCGAGGCGCGAAAACTGATCGACGACATGTTCGCCACGATGTACGCCGCCGAGGGGGTGGGACTCGCCGCGCCGCAGGTGGGCCGCAACGTCCGCCTGTTCGTGGTCGACCTCACCCCCTGGGCCGACGACGAGCCCGAGCTGGCCGGTTTCCGCCGCACGTTCGTCAACCCCGAGATCTACGAACGCTCGGAAGAGGAGGGGTTCTACAACGAGGGGTGCCTGTCGCTGCCGGGGCTGCACGAGGACGTGCGGCGCCCCGTGTCGATCCGCATGCGCTACCTGGACGAGAACTTCGCCCCCCACGACGGGGAGTTCGCCGGCCGCGCGGCGCGCGTCATCCAGCACGAGTACGACCATCTGGAGGGCGTCGTGTTCACAGACCGCCTCTCGCCCCTGCGCCGCACGCTGCTCAAAGGCAGGCTCGCGGGTTTCCCCAAAGGGAAATACAAGGCCGCTTACAGAACGAAATGATCGTCACGCCCCCCGGACAGGGCGGGCGCCCCCCCGCGGCGGGCGGAAAAAGAGGGACCGGAACGACTCCGCGCCGTCCCGGTCCCCGCCAAACCAGTTTTTAAACAAATGATGATTAAGAAAGAAGCCGGGTCTCGCGACGGGGCGTAATTTTCTTCCGCCGCAAAGGTAAGTCATGTGAAATTACCAACGCTTGACCAAAATCAAGACTTTCACCCGAGACGCATTTTTTTTCAAAAAAACGCGGCGTTTTCGTCTCCGGCCGGACGGTTCTCCCGCGACACAGAGAGTGCGGCCCCGCGATCGGGGCCGCACTCTGTCGTTGTTTGCCGCGACGAGGGGCGCACGGGGAGGGGTTACAGCGGGTCGAGGGCGTCGTCGCCGTCCGCCGTCTTCCCGGGCGCGGCGCGGCGGGCGAGGATGTCGCGGGTGCGGG
>JAITWC010000025.1 GCA_031285485.1 Alistipes sp. | reverse complement strand
ACCGCGCGCTCCTTGAACGCACGATCGTAATTCCTTTTTTCAATGCTCTTTTCCATTGCCCAAAGTTAAGTTTTGTTTTGGCTTAACTTTTTGTGCGGGCTAAGTTAGGAACTCCAGACCGCCAAACACAACCAATCCGCCTTCATGCGTATGGAAGCCTTCACTGCAGTGAACGGATGTGCTGTCGGTAACCGTTGCCCACGTTATAAAATCGGTTGTCGTGTATATTTTGCCCGCATGGAATGAGAGATATTTCCCTCCGTAATAAAAAAAGGAGGGCGATTGAGTACCTGTCGGATTGGAGCGTTGCGTCCACACGGCGCCATCGGCGGAAGTCCATATCTTGCCGTTGCCCGAACACACCCACAGGTCTTGGCAATGTTGCAACTGATCCTGAGCATCATTGGTAATGTCTTTGTGGGTCCAGGTTATGGCATCCGTAGAGGTAATGACGCCATACTCACAAAGGGCTGCCCAAAGGCCATCGTGACAGGCTACTTTACCCTGCAGCCGCCGGGGAGTGGCCCTTTGCACGAAAGTAATGCCATCGGTGGTGGTGTAGAGCGTGCCGCCATCGCCGTAAAGATTGGATGTTCCCACCGTTACAAACACTCCGTTACCGAAACGGATGCACCGGTGATTGAGGTTGGCCGCTTTCGTCCACTCCATCCCGTCAGATACAACGCAACAAGGGGACGTTGATCCAAACCGAAGGATGGCGTTAATCAATAGCTGAAAAAAACGAGAGCACATTACCCGCCGGATAATGTGTTGACTCGGAAATGAAAAGAATCCCGTCTTCAATTTTTGAGGCGGGATTCTTTTGTGAATCAAGTACAAAGAGAAACTTTCTTTTACTCTTCGGGGGCCTCGGCTTCGTCGGTTCCGAAGAGGTCGAGGTAGGCGTCTATCGACTCGTATTGTTTGGTTCGTCCGTAGAGTGCGGCGAGGCGACAGAGGGCGTCGAGGTCGCGGAACTTCTGCGTCCACTCCTCGGCCACGAGGTCGGCCTTGCGGCCGTCGAATCGCAGGTAGTATTCGATGTACTCCTGGAGTGTGTTGGCGTAGTCCTCCAACAGCACGTCGGCACGGTCGACGGCTCCGGCGGCGTAGTAGGCGTCGATCATCGGGTAGTGGCTGCCGAAGTCGTAGTCGAACTTGGTGAGGGGATACTCCTCAAGGGCGCGATCGAGCACCTCGACGGCGCGGCGGCGTCCGTCGGTGGCGGGGAGTTCGACATCGGCGCTGTCGACGGTTAGGGCGGCGCTGGCACGGTCGTCCCCGTCGATGAACCTGTTGGCCAGGCGCACGAATGCCGGGAAGGCACGCACGAACTGGAGGTTCACCACAGAGTTGTAGTCGATGCGGACGCGCGGGTCTTTGGCGTTGCCGTACCTGTACTCGTTCATCAGCAGGTCGTATGTTCGCTCGGCGTCGATGCGTCCGTAGCCCCAGTCGGTGGCGGCGTAAGGCGTGCGGATCGGCACGAGCCGGTAGGCCCAGCCGTCGGTCTGGAGCCAGTCGCCGAGGCCCACGTCGATGAAGAGCTGCGGGTAGGTGGAGTAGATCGGGCGACGCCAGTCGAAGTTCGAGAGCATGTCGAGCAGCACGAGTTGCGGGCCGTCGACGGAACCTTTCGGCAGGGTGAACTCGATCGAGTCGACCATCAGGTGGGCGTCCTCGGGGCGCACTATTCCCGCGGCGAGGGCGTTGGCCTTGTTGACGGGAATGGTGAGCGTTTTGGTGGGGATGAAGTCCGCCGGCCTCTGATCCTCGTACATCGGGGCCTTTTTGGAGGCCGGGTCGCTGCTTGCCACGAAGTCCATCACGGACTTCAGGGGCCGCGCGCCGTCGATCACGGCGTCGACCTCGATGATGGGGTTGTCGCGGTAGGTTTCGAGCGGGATTGTGAGCGGCACCGGGGCCGATTCGTTGTAGGCGTGGCGCATCTGCTCGATGTACCAGTCGGCGCCTATGTAGCTCATGTTCATTATCCGAACGTCGGGCCTCAGGTTCTCCACCTCCTGATTGTACCACAGGGGGAAGGTATCGTTGTCGCCGAAGTTCATTATGATGGAGTTGGGCAGGGTCGACACGAGCTCGTTGTAACCGAGGTCGTGGCCTATCGCACGCCCGCTGCGGTCGTGGTCGTCCCAACCTTGGGCGATCAAAAGGCCCGGAACCAAAGCGCACACCGCCGTGGCGACGGCTGCCGACGCCCGGTGCCCGCGCAGTTTGCCGCCGAACAGTCCCGCGACCAGTTCCTGTATCCAGAGTACGCCGAGCCCTATCCATATGGAGAACGCGTAGAACGATCCGGCGTAGATGTAGTCGCGTTCGCGGGGTGCGCCCGGCTTGATGTTGAAGTAGACCACCAGCGCGAGGCCCATCATCACGAACAGCCACACGACGATGGTGAATCCGCGCCTGTCGCGGCTCAGCTGCGCGATGAGTCCGAGGAGTCCGAGCAGGAAGGGCAGGAAGAAGAACGTGTTGCGCCCGGGATTGCGCTCCACCTCCCCGGGGAGTCCGTCCTGCGGGCCGAGGTAGAGGGCGTCGACGGGGCCGACGCCGCTCAGCCAGTTGCCGTGGACCAGGTCGCCGCGCCCCTGGATGTCGTCCTGCCGCCCCACGAAGTTCCACATGAAGTAGCGCCAGTACATGAAGTTGAGCTGGTAGGTGAAGAAGTAGCGCACGTGTTCGCCGAACGTGGGCACCTCGAAAGTCTCGCTGTATCCGGGCACCCTGACGGTACGCGTCCGCACCTCGCCCATCCAGTTTTCGTAGCCCGCCGCGGAGTTGTAGTCGAACATCCGGGGGAAGAGGGTTTCGGTGCCGGGGAAGTAGGTGTAGTCGGAGAGCGTTCTGCGGCTTTGGTACTTTCCGTCCTCGCCGAGGTACCACCGGTCGGAGTATTTGTATCCGTCGGGTGGCGAGCTGTACGAGGGGCCGTGGAGCATGAAGGCGTCGGTGCCGTACTGTTCGCGTCCCATCAGGCTGAGCAGGGCGTACGGGTTGTCGGGCCGGTTTGAGTTCATGGGCGGGTTGACGCTCGACCGTATCACCACGCTGGCGTAGGAGCTGTACCCCACCATGATCACCCCCACGCACAGCAGCACGGTGTTCCACAGCACCCTGCCGCTCCGGTGGGTGTACCACACTCCGAGCGCGACGAGGGCGAACAGCGCCAGCACCCACGCCACCATGCCGCTGTTGACGGGCAGGCCCAGCGAGTTGACGAAAACGCGGTCGAGCCACGCCCCGACGTTCACCGTCCACGGCATTATCATCTTGTAGACCGCCAGCACGATGCCTCCCGCGGCGGCCAGCGCCAGCGCGACGCCCCTGGCGGTGACCGTCCCTCCCTTGCGGAAGTACCACACGAACACGAGGGCCGGGATGGTGAGCAGGTTGAGGATGTGTACCCCGATCGAGAGGCCCATCATGTAGGCGATCAGTATCAGCCACCGGTTGGAGTGCGGCTCGTCGGCCACCTCTTCCCACCGCATCATGAGCCACACCACGAGGGCGGTGAACATCGACGACATTGCGTAGACCTCGCTCTCGACGGCCGAGAACCAGAACGTGTCGGTAAAGGCGTAGGCCAGCGACCCGACGGCGCCGGCGCCGATGACCGTCCACACGTGCGTCATGTCGGCCGGGTCGAACTCCGCCCCTTTGCCGTCGGCGTCCGGGGCGTACATTTTGCGCGCCAGACGGGTGATGGTCCAGAACATGAACAGGATGCACAGCGCGCTCGCCACGCACGACCCCATGTTGGCGGCGAAACCGGCCCACTCCGCGTTGCCCAGGGAGAGCATCGTGAAGAGGCGCATCACCATCATGAAGAGCGGCGCGCCCGGGGGATGTCCGACCTCCAGCTTGTGGGAGGTGGCGGTGAACTCCATGCAGTCCCACCAGTCGGCGGCGGGCGCGGCGGTGGCGGCGTAGACCGCGAGCGAGACCGCGAACACGATCCAGCCCGCGAGGTCGTTGTATTTTTTGAAACCCGTCATTCCCTGTTCGATTTTGTCGGCGGCGGCGTCTTACCTCCCCGATTTGGCGGCCCCGGCCCCGGCCTTTTTGATCGCGCGCCACTCCTCCACGCCCATGCCGGCGGCGGCGGCCTCCTTCTTTTCCTCTTCGGCTTTCTCGGCGGCGGCCATTCCCCGGCGGATGGCGAGGGCGTCGTTCACCATGTCGATGCGTTCGTTGAGACGGCGTGTGAAGTCGGCGTAGAGGGCCGCCGCGGCGCCGCCCGTGAGCGAGTCGACCTTCGCGAGGGCGTCCACGGCCTCGGCGAGGGCGCGGTAGGCGTCGTCCACCTCGGCGCGCACGGCCTTCAGCACCAGCTGGGTGCGTTCGGCCCCTTCGTTGGCGCGGCCGGCGAGCAGCTTCTCGACCGCGACGTTGCGTTTGTCGAGCTCGGCGATCCACTGCATCAGGCCCAGCGTCTCGCAGTCTTCGGTGTGGCGGGTGGTGAGCTCCACCAGCAGGTTGTAGATGGCCGAGGTCTCCTCCATGTGCGACATGGCGGCGGCGTTGCCGTATGTGTCGAGCACGATCTCAAGGCGTGTGGCGGCCTTGCGGTGCGCCTCGCCGAAGTGGGTGAGGTCGGCCTTCACGGTGTTCACCAGTCCGCGGAAGATGGCGTCGCGCGCGGCGTCGGCGTCGTTGATCTCGGCGGTGAGGGCGCTCTTGACGATCTTTTTGAGAGCTTCGTCTTCGCGGGCGTGGGCCGCGGCGAGGGCGGCGAGGGGTTTTTCCACCTTGAGCGCGGCCGCGCCGGTCTCCTCCGCCAGCTCCAGCACGAACTGAATGAACTGGAAGTGTTCGTGGTTGCGGCTGCGGGTCAGGTCTATGTTCTTGATCTTCATGTCGGTTATGTTTTTTAGTTGTTCGGTTGTCGTTTTGGCGGCTGCGGGAGTTCCCGCCGCCGGGTCGGAGGCGTCAAAAACGGTTTCGGGAAGTTCCGCTACCCGCTTCGAGGCCTTGGAAGTGCTTTCGGGAAGTTCCGCTGCCGGTTTCGAGGCCTTGGAAATGCTTTCGGAAGTTTCCGCTACCTGCTTCGAGACCTTGAAAGCGCTTTCGGGAAGTCCCGCTACCCGTTTCGAGGGCTCGGAAGTGGTTTCGGGAGTTTCCGCCACCCGCTCCGTGGCCGCCGGCCCGCCCGTTTTCTCTCCCGCAACACGGTTTTTTCAAAAAATGCGGGCGGCGCGGGGTCCCCTGCAAAGTATGAACCGCCCCAACTCCGAGGATATTTCCGCCGCCACCCGCCACGTGTGCTTTCAGGGGGCGAAGATAGGAAATTTTCCGAAAAAAACATACTTTTGCCCCATGCTTACGATATATAACACAATGTCGCGCTCGAAAGAGGTGTTCGAGCCGCTCGTCGCCGGCCACGTCGGGATGTACGTCTGCGGCCCGACGGTCTACGGCGAACCCCACCTGGGCCACGCCCGGTCGGCGGTCACTTTCGACCTGGCGTTCCGCTACCTCGGCTCGCTCGGGTACCGCGTGCGCTACGTGCGCAACATCACCGACGTGGGCCACCTCGAAAACGACGCCGACGAAGGCGAGGACAAGATCGCGCGGAAGGCGCGCCTCGAACGGCTCGAACCGATGGAGATCGCCCAAATGTACACCCGGCGCTACCACGACGCCATGCGCGCCCTCGGCGTGCTCCCCCCCTCCATAGAGCCCACCGCCTCGGGCCACATCATCGAGCAGATCGAGCTGGTGCGGCGCATCGTGGCCGCCGGATATGGCTACCTCTCCAACGGATCGGTCTACTTCGACGTCGAAAAATACGCCCGCGACCACCCCTACGGCCGGCTGTCGGGCCGCTCGACCGACGAAATGAACGCCGGGTCGCGCAGCCTCGACGGAGGGGGCGACAAGCGTTCGCCCCACGACTTCGCCCTGTGGAAACGCGCCGCCCCCGGACACATCATGCGCTGGCCCTCGCCGTGGAGCGACGGTTTTCCCGGGTGGCACGCCGAGTGCTCGGCCATGGGCGCCAAATACCTCGGCGAACGGTTCGACATCCACGGCGGGGGAATGGACCTCGTGTTCCCCCACCACGAGGCCGAGATCGCGCAGGGAGTCGCCGCGTGCGGACACACCTCCGCCCGCTACTGGATGCACAACAACATGGTGACCGTGGGCGGGCAGAAGATGGGAAAGTCGCTCGGCAACGCCATCACGCTCGAACAGATATTCGCGGGGGCGCACCCCCTCCTGTCGCGGGCCTACTCCCCGATGACGGTCCGCTTTTTCATGCTCCAGGCGCACTACCGCTCCACTCTGGATTTCTCCGACGAGGCGTTGCAGGCGGCCGGAAAGGGACTGGAGCGGCTGATGAAGGCCGTGGAGACGCTCGACCGGATAGCGCCTGCCCCCGGCGCGGGGCCGATCGACGCCGGGGAACTCGAAACGCGCCTCGCCGCCGCGATGGACGACGACCTCTCGTCGCCGCTCGCCATCGCCGCCCTCTTCGACTGGGTGCGGGTCGTCAACGCCCTGCACGACGGAACGACGGCGATATCCGCCCCCGACCTCGAACGCCTGCGGGCGACGTTCCGCCGCTGGGTCTTCGACATCCTCGGCCTCGGCGTCGGGACGGAGGCCGCCGGGCCGGACGGGGCGAACGACCGGCTGGCCGCGGTCATGGCGATGGTGCTCGAACTGCGCGCCGAGGCTAAGGCCGACAGGAACTGGGCACTGAGCGACCGTATCCGCGACGGGTTGGCCGCCGCCGGCATCAAAGTTAAAGACCGCAAGGACGGGATCTCCGAATGGGAGACGGAATAAGAAGATTATGGCAACCACGACAGAACAGATAAAGGAACTCGCCGGAAGGCTGGAGGCACTGGCGCGGCATATCGCCGTCGACGAAAGGCGCGAGCGACTCAGGGAAGAGGAGGCCAGGAGCCTCGCGCCCGGTTTTTGGGACAACCCCGAGGAGGCCGAGAAACAGATGCGCGCCGCCGCGCAGACCAAAAGCTGGGTCACGGCCTACGACGCGGCCGCCGCGCTCAACGACGACCTCGCGCTGATGCCCGATTTCGTGAAAGAGGCCGCCGCGACCGAGGAAGAACTCGACCAACAGTACGCCCGCACACTGCAAGCGATCGAAGACCTTGAGATGCGCAACATGCTCCAGGGCAAGGAGGACAAGCTGGGTGCGATAATGGACATCAACGCCGGGGCCGGGGGCACCGAGGCGCTCGACTGGGCGGGCATGCTCCACCGGATGTATCTCAGGTGGGGCGAAACGGGCGGTTACAGGATCAAGACGCTCGACTTCCTCGAAGGCGACGAGGCGGGCGTGAAGTCGGTGACCCTTGAGTTCGAGGGCGACTTCGCCTACGGCTTCCTCAAGAGCGAGAACGGTGTGCACCGGCTCGTGCGTCCCTCCCCGTTCAACGCCCAGAACAAGCGGCAGACCTCCTTCGCCAGCGTTTTCGTGTCGCCCGCCGTCGACGACACGATCGAGATCACCATCAACCCCGCCGACCTCGAATGGGACACCATGCGAAGCAGCGGCGCGGGCGGGCAGAACGTCAATAAGGTCGAAACGGCGGTCCGCCTCAAGCACATCCCGTCGGGGATCGTGATCGAGAACAGCGAAACGCGCTCGCAGCTCAACAACCGCGAGAACGCGATGAGGATCCTCCGCTCGAAACTATACCAGCGCGAACTCGAAAAACAGCAGGAGGCGCGCAACGCCCTCGAAAAACAGAAAAAAAAGATCGAGTGGGGTTCGCAGATACGGTCGTATGTGCTGGATGACCGCCGCGTGAAAGACCACCGTACCGGATATCAGACCTCCAACCCCGATGCCGTGCTCGATGGCAAGATCGACGGCTTCATCAAAGCCTATCTGATGGAGTTCGGCAGCGAGGAGTAACGGATTAACGAGCGGCGCGATGTCGCCCTCCGGTGCGGGCAGGCCGAACACAACCCCGTCGGCGCCGCACTCGCGGGCGAAGACGATCTCGTGACGCATCTGCCGGAACTTGGCTTTATTCATCCGCATTTTGCCGTTTTCTCGCGGGCTTTTACTACCTTTGAAGTAGTCAGGAGATAAATTACTAACTGTAAGATTGATAAAAGACCGTAATAAGATGACGGGCAACGGACAAGTAAGTCGTAAAGTGCTATGAGACACTCTGTTTTTCACGCTTTCAAACAACTAGTGTTACTTCGACAAAAGTAATCAAATCGCTCGGATCAGCAAAATTTCCGGGCGATTTTTGTGACTTGCCTTTACAAGCGGGAGCGTCGTCAGTATTTCGTTGATCTCCCTATCATTTTGATCGGCTGTTGTTTCATTTGCCGGATCAAGGCGAGGCGGTCGGACGAAATCTTGGTGGTCTGGTTTGCAGATTCTTCCGACACAAGGTGATCCTGTGCCGCCTCCGGTGTGATACCCTCTTTCGGTGGCAACCCAAATGCATCCCGCAGTTTCCAGTTCTCAGCAACCAACGCGTGGTTCTGAGCCTCCAACTCATGCAGTCGAGCACGCCGCCCGATATGGCCGCCTTTATAAGCAGAAATTCTTCGGGTGCCATCTTGCCCGTGATCTGCGTTCTCCCGCCGGTTATTTCGTCCTGCACCGTCGGGTACATCAACACTGGATTTCCCAACTTTCGCCGCACAAAAAGTTAAGCCGATATTTTGTTAAGGTTCCAGAACTCGTCTATCGTCATATTATTCAGAGCTTTGTGTCTTCTGATTTTGTT
>JAITWC010000163.1 GCA_031285485.1 Alistipes sp. | reverse complement strand
CGCCCGCCGCGCTCAAAATCGCCGCACGATCTCCGTGTCGAATATCTTCTCGACGACGGTAGCGGCGGCTCAGTCGTCTATATTTTCGACGAGGAAATCCTCCATGAGGGCATCGATGTCACGGCGCTCTTTTTTGGTAGGGCGGCCGGTGCCGCGGTCACGGGAGATGAAGAGGATTTCGCGCGGGATTTCGAGCTTGGCGAGTTCCTCGGACGGGGTGATGTTCTCGGCGTAGCGCGGCACCTCGCGCGCGGGTTGACGGCCCGTCACGAGCTCCAGCACGCGGAAACGGAACGTGATGTGGCCCTTACGAACGTCCACCACGTCGCCCGGTTTCACATCATACGAAGGCTTGACCCACGCACCGCCCACACACACGCGATTCATCTTTACTGCGTTCGCCGCAACCGTGCGCGTCTTGTATATCCTTACGCACCACAGCCATTTGTCTATCCTTAGACCCACAGCGGACAAAGGTATTGAAATTTCATAATCAATTAACACGGGCGCGCAGATTTCACGGGAAATCGCTATCTTGCGGCTCGAACGAACCCGAAAACGACCAAAACTGCTTGCAAAGGCCCGGCAAAGGGCCGTCGAACCGACACACCTTAAACTTAGTTGAATATGAAAAAACTTTTCTTTACCTCATTGTTGCTCGTCGGGCTGTCGGGCACGATGTGTCCGGCGCAAACCGCCGCCGTGATCGAAGATTTCAAGCCGTCGACCAAAAACCAGCCGGGACGGGACTACCCGATGGTCAACTCGCAGGGCTACGCGCGGTTTCGCATCGCCGCACCCGAAGCCCAAAGCGTCGTCGTGAGCCTGGGGCTCGGCGGCCAGAGAGGCGGAACCGTGCTTGAGAAAGACGCCGAAGGCGTGTGGACGGGCACAACCGCCGGGCCGATGGACGAAGGGTTCCACTACTACCACGTCACCATCGACGGCGGAGTGTTCAACGATCCGGGTACGCTCAACTACTACGGCTCGACGCGATGGGAGAGCGGCATCGAGATCCCCGCACGGGATCAGGACTTCTACGCCCTCAGGAACGTGCCCCACGGCAACGTCGTGCAGATACTGTTCCCGTCGCCCAGTACCGGCACGTCGCGCAGGGCGTTTGTCTACACCCCGCCCGGTTACGACGCCAATCAGTCGAAACGTTACCCCGTGCTATACCTGCAACACGGCTGGGGCGAGGACGAAACCGCGTGGAGCAACCAGGGACACGCCAACCTCATTATGGACAACATGATCGCCGAAGGGAAAATCCAACCGTTCATGATCGTGATGACCTACGGCATGACCAACGACATTCGCCCGGGCGGTGGCGGCGGCATGCGCAACTTTCAGATCGACCCGTTCGAAACGGTGCTGCTCAAGGAGTTGATCCCCTATGTCGACGCCAATTTCCGTACCCTCACCGACATCAACAACCGCGCAATGGCGGGCCTGTCGATGGGGGGCATGGAAACGAAGACCATCTCGCTCCACAATCCCGGCGTGTTCGCCTACTACGGACTTCTTAGCGGCGGAACCTATTCGCCGGAAGATTTGCAGGGCCGGTCGCAGGTGAAACTCGTGTTCATGAGTTCGGGCAGCAAGGAGCGGCCCGAAGGCGTCATCAACGCCGAGAAAGCGCTGAAAGAGGCGGGCTTCAACGCCGTTTCCTACGTCTCGGAGGGCACCGCCCACGAATTCCAGACCTGGCGCAGGAGCCTGTATAGGATGGCTCCGCTACTTTTTAAATAAGCTCGATCATCCCCGGCGGGCATGACTTCTCGCCGGGGAACATATTCTATTACGATGGGTTGGTTGCGGACAGCGTTGACGGTGGTGTACATGGTGATGGTGCTGGCCACCGTCGTCACCATCGTTCGTGAGCGGCGCGACCCGGTTAAGTCGCTCGCGTGGATCGCGGCGATAGCGCTGGTGCCGGTGTTGGGGCTGACGGTTTACGCATTGTTCGGCCGCAACTGGCGCAAACGCAAGATGTTCAACCGCAAGGGGATCCTCGACGAGGAGTGGATCGAGGCGGTGTACAAGCGGCAGCTGTCGACCCTTTCCGACCCCGCGCTCGCGGCCACCCGCGAGATCGAGAACAACCGCGACACGATACGCCTGATGCTGGGCAACAGCCGAGCACTGCTGGCCGTCCACAACCGGGTGGAGGTGTTGCAGAACGGCAAAGTCACATTCGCCTCGCTCTACGAGGCTCTCAAGGGGGCGACACACTCCATCCATCTCGAATACTACATCTTTGAGAACGACCGCATCGGCCGGCAGATCGAGAGCATCCTCGTGCGAAAAGCCGCCGAAGGGGTCGAAGTGAGGCTGATCTACGACGGAGTGGGGACGCTGTGGACCGAGGGGAGTATCTTCCGGAGGTTGAGGCGCGCCGGGGTGCAGGTGGAGTGCTTCATGCCGGTGGTGTTTCCGTGGCTGTCGAGCCGGGTCAACTATCGCAACCATCGAAAAATTGCCGTGATCGACGGCCGGGTGGCCTACACCGGAGGGATCAACATCGCCGAAAGATATCTTGTCGGCACCAAGCTCGGACGCTGGAGGGATGTGCATCTGCGGATCGAGGGCGAGGCGGTGAAGCTGTTGCAGTCGGTGTTCATCACCGACTGGCGGTTCGTTCGCCCGGCCGAGCAGTTGCGGCCCGACGATTACTTCCGCGACAGCGACGTCGAGGAGGTGTGCCCGGTGCAGATCGCGGTCTCGGGGCCCGATTCGGATTGGTCGGTAATCATGCAGGCGTTCTTTTCGGTCATCACCAAGGCGCGCTCGCGCATCTACATCTCGACCCCCTACTTCACCCCCGGCGCGGCGCTGCTGACGGCCATCAAGGTGGCGGCCCTGAGCGGCATCGACGTGAGGTTGCTCATTCCGGAGAGGAGCGATTCGCGGCTGGTGTGGTGGGCGACGCGCTCTTACGTCGAGGAGCTTTTGGAGGCGGGCATCCGTGTCTATATGTATCAGGGGGGATTCAACCACTCGAAACTCGTGATAATCGACGGCGAGTTTTCGTCGGTGGGTTCGGCGAATATCGACACCCGCAGTTTCGACGACAACTTCGAGGTGTCGGCGCTGATTTACGACCGTGCCGTGGCCGCACGTCTTGAGAGCGACTTCGCCGCCGACCTGCGCACCTCGCGCGAGGTGACACCCGCCGACTGGGAACGCCGCCCGTCACGCCTCGCTGCCCTCGAATCTATGGCCCGACTGCTCAGCCCCCTGCTTTAGGCGAAGAAATTTTGGTTGTGTGTTAAAAAGTATGTTTTGATAAATAAGTGGCGATCAGGGCTGAAAGTGCTATTTTTGTTCTGTGAAAATAAATATAGAACTTCTCTGCCCCGATTGCCACAGTGCAAAG
>JAITWC010000151.1 GCA_031285485.1 Alistipes sp. | reverse complement strand
TTGTGGAAAAAAATATATTTTTGCATTCAACGTTACATCATGGAGGACAAAGAGAAACATACACCAATCAAAACGATAAAACTGAAAACTATGGACAAGATCAAGATCGCGCTCGCGGCCGTCGCACTCATGGTGGCGGGAAGCGTGGCAGCACAGGACATCAACGCAAAGTATGCACAGGCCGCCGAAGCCATCTCCGCAAGGAACTTCGCCGCCGCGGTGCCACTGTTCGAACAGGTAATAGCCGAGGGCGTCGACGTGGAAGGCGCCGAGGCGATAGTCGACGGAGCCAAAAAGGCGCTCCCGACGGCGGTGTTCCAGATGGGCGGAGCAGCGTTTCAGGGCGGACGCCACGACGAGGCGCTCGGTCTGTTCGCCAAAGCCGCCGAAGTTGCCGAACTCTACGGCAACCCCACCGTGCTCAACAACGCCCGAACGTGGATCAGCCGCACCGTGATGGCCCAGGGTGCAAGCGCGTTCAATTCCAAGGATTTTGCCGCCGCCGCCGCGATCTTCCAGAAAGGTTACGACGCCAACCCCAACGACACTGCACTCGCAATGAATCTCGCAATGAGTTACAGCGGTCTGAAGGAGTTCGACAAAAGCGCCCCGATATACAAAAACATAATCGCCCTCGGAGGCACCGACAGCCGCTTTGAGGCCGACGCGGCAAGGGCTCGCGAAAATTGGTCGCTCGACGCGCTCGAACAGGCTTCGGCCGCCGCACGGGCAGGTGACCATCAGGCTGCCATCGCCGCCGCCGACGCACTGTTGGAGGTGATTCCCGACGCCGCCGACGTGTCGCGCACCCGCCTTGAAGCCTACACCTCGCTCAAGGCCTATCCGAAAGTGATAGAACTCGGCGAAGCTACCGCCGCCGCGCAGACCACGGACGAAACTCGCTCCAGAGTGTGGTTCCTCGTGGGCGCCGCCTACCAGAACCAGCAGAGTTTCCCGCAGGCGATGGAGGCGTACCGCAAAGTTACGGCAGGTGACAACGCCGCCGCCGCAAGGACACAGATCGCCGAGATACAGAAGGCTCTTTAACATCCCACCGAACACTGAACGGGGGACAGGGGCTTTGAAACAGCGAAAAATAGAGTTACTCGCACCGGCACGCGACCTGGCAACGGGTCGCGTTGCCATTGATGCCGGGGCCGACGCCGTTTACATCGGCGGGCCGGGGTTCGGGGCGCGACGGGCGGCGGGGAACGCCCCGGCCGACGTCGCCGAGTTGGTGCGTCACGCGTGCCCGTTCGGCGTGAGGGTCTACGCGACACTCAACACCCTGCTCTTCGATGATGAACTCGACGAGGCGCGGCGGGTGGCCCGTGAACTGATCGATGCCGGGGTCGACGCACTCATCGTGCAGGACATGGCTTACACGCGGCTCGGTGTGGGAACTCCCACGGCTGATTTTGCTACGCAGAATGGGGTTGAATTACATGCCTCGACCCAGATGACGAACATTTTGCCGGAGGATGTGTCTTTTCTCGGTCGGGCGGGGTTTCGCCGCGTGATTCTTGAGAGGGGGCTTTCGATCGACGAAATCCGCGCGATCCGGGCCGCCGCTCCACACGAAACAGAGTTGGAGGTGTTCGTCCACGGTGCGATATGCGTGGGCCACAGCGGTCGGTGCTTTATGAGCCGCGCTATGGACAGTTCCCGCAGCGGAAACCGCGGCGACTGTGCACAGCCGTGCCGCCTGACGTGGGACCTGATGGATAGCGGCGGGCGGGCGATCATTCAGGGTAAACACCTGCTGTCGGTGCGCGATATGGACCTCGGTGCCCGGCTTGGCGAACTGCTCGACGCGGGTGTCACTTCGTTCAAGATCGAGGGGAGATTGAAAGATGCAACCTACGCGCGCAACGTGGTGAGCCATTACCGGCGGCTATTGGACGACGCCATTGCCGCCCACCGGGGGTTGAGGCGCGCGTCGGTGGGAGTGTCGCTGCCAGACTTCACGCCCGATCCGGTCAAGAGTTTCTCGCGTGGGTCGACCGGGTGGTTTTTCGACGGCCCGGCCCGCGGTGTCGCGTCGTTCGATACTCCCAAAGCCATGGGCGAGGTGATAGGGAGCGTCGCGAAAACGGGCTGCGACCGCACGGGTAACCGATGGTTTACCCTCACGGCCGGCGGGACGGCTGTTTCCGCGGGCGACGGTATCTGCTGGCTGGCCCACGGCGAATTGAAAGGCACCAACATAAACCGCGTGGAGGCGGATCGCATCTACCCCAACCACGCCGACGGTCTCGCACCCGGAACCGCGATTTTCCGCAACTACGACCACGCTTTCGTGCGCTCGCTGGAGCGGAGCCGCATGAGGCGGCGTATCGGCGTCACGGCGCGGGTGCTGGCCGACACGGAGCGGATCGAAATCACTTTTACCGACGAAACGGGCCTGGCGGTGAGCGTCGTGCGCGAAGGGTCGTTTGAAGTGGCCCGCGATGCTGCCGCGATGGCGGGAACTATGCGCCGCGAGCTTTCCCGCAGCGGTGACACGATATTTGAAATGAGGGAAGTGCGAACACCTTCCGGAGAGGCTTTCATACCGGTCTCGACTATTGCAGCCATGCGGCGCGAGGGGCTGGAAACTCTCTTGGAGACGCGCCGCACTCTGCTCCCCGAGCGCAATCCCGCCACAGAAGACCCCACCGCCCGGGCACCGCGAACACGGTTAGAGGCGACCGATAACGTTACCAACCGCCTCGCGGAGAGTTTCTGGCGAGATCACGGGGTCGAGGAGATAGCCCCTGCGATGGAACTGCGCAGGCCCGCGCCCGGCGACCCACTGATGCAGACCCGCTACTGCCTGCGCCGCGAGATCGGCGAGTGTCTGCGCGAGGGGTCGAAATTGCGGAGCGACCTCTTTATGGTGCACGGCACGGCACGCTGGCGACTCGATTTCGACTGTGAAAAATGCTACATGACTGTGACGAAGACATGAATGAGTTGGAAGTTTTGCAGCCCGCGTTGGCCGGCTACGAGTTGATAGATTGCGGCGACGGCGCAAAGTTGGAGCGTTTCGGCAACCGCGTTGTGGCCCGACCCGAGCCGCAGGCGTTGTGGAAACCGTCGCTCCCACCCGAGGAGTGGGCACGCCTTGCCGACGCAACGTTCTTCCGAGACGGCAGGAGTGAGGAACGCGGCGAGTGGAAACTGAAACCCGGCGCACCCGAACGTTGGACGATGGAGTACTCGCACGGCCCGATGCGGCTGCGGATGAGGCTTGCCCTCACCGGGTTCAAGCACGTGGGGGTTTTTCCCGAACAGGCGGCCAACTGGGATTTCATATACGATACTGTCCTTGAAATGAGGAGGGGCGAAAGCGATACGATTCCCAAAGTGCTTAACCTGTTTGCCTACACCGGTGGGGCTACCCTCGCCGCGCGTGCCGCCGGGGCCGGGGTGACCCACGTCGATTCGGTGAAGCAGACCGTCGGTTGGGCGCGCGACAACGCCGCGCTGAGCGGGCTCGAAGATGAGGCCCGGGACGGGGCCGTGCGTTGGATAGTGGACGACGCTCTGAAATTCGCCAGGCGGGAGGTGCGCCGCGAAAACCTCTACGACGGCATGATTCTCGACCCGCCCGCCTACGGTCGCGGGCCCGACGGCGAGAAATGGGTGCTGGCCGAGGGGCTCGACGAAATGTTGTCGCTCGGCGCGCGGTTGTTGCGGCCCCGCGGATTCCTCGTGCTGAACCTCTACTCGATGGGATTGTCGGCGATCGTGGCGCGCACGGCGGTGCACGCGCGGTTCGGCCCGCCACCGCCCTTGCAGGAGCAGTTGGGCGAGCTCGCCTTCACCGACCGCGCCGGAAAACAGCTCCCGTTGGGGGTATTCTACCGTTTCAGGCGGTAAGCGGTTGCGTGCCCTACGAAGCCTTCCCGAACTTTTTTGGGGCCTCCGTCGCCCGACGGAGCCTTGCCGGAACTTTTTTGGAGCCTCCGTCGCCCGACGGAGCTCTTTATGGTCTCAGGGTGATCTGCCAAAGATGACCTGCCGCTTTTGTGAAGGCGATTTTCATTGCACCACCCTGGCGCACTCCCGACTGGCGGGCGATGTCGGCGGCGGAGAGGGGAAAGTCGCGCTTCAGGATGTCGATGCTCTTTATGCCCCGCGCTTTCAGGCGGCGTTTCAGTTCTTTGGGGTCGAACGGTTCCATGGACTCTATTTCGAGCACTTTGCCGATGATGTTCCCGGGCCGTTCGGTCGCGAAACCGTAGCCGTTGTCGGAGTCGATGCGGATACCGCGGTCGGTTAAATAACGCCGTGCCAGACGTGCTTTTTGCAGTGCGACGTCCGGGACCGCGAGGTGGGTATATCGTTCGGGTTCGAATGTGAGTTCGGGAAGTGTCCGATCGTCGTTCGCCGGGTATTCCACCTCGCCGAGGCCGATCGCGACGGCGCGGATCACGGGGCCGGGAGTGTCGGCGGTCCGTGAACCGAACCGCACATCGGCGATCACCTCCTTGCACTCTCCGTCGAGCGAAACGACCTCCGCGCGCGCATTCGGGCCGAAGACCCGAAACACTTCGTCGATGTCGAACAGCGGCGAGAGTTTCACCACCAGACGCGGTGCGACCCGCCCGATGGCGGGCAGCAGGGCGATGATGTCCGGCGAGCAATACTCCGGCCGAACCATCTTTTTGCCCGCGTCGCTGCGGCGATCGGGGTCGGCGTAGACGAGATCGGCGCGGATGCCGCCGTCCGAAAGAAACTCTTCAGCGGATATATTGACAATCTCGATATTGTCCGCTCCGAGCCGCCGGAAATTTTCGCGCGCAATGGCCGCAAGCGTCGCGTCGCGCTCAAGGGCGATCACCCGCCTGAAACGCTTCGACAGAGCCCGGGAGTCGACCCCCAGACCGCAGGTCAGGTCGATCGCCAGCGCGCCTGAATACTCTTTGAGCGCCGCCGTGGCCTCACTCGACGACTGCTCGAAAGCCAGCGGCGGAATTATGCAACGGGCCGCGTGCCACGATGGAAATTTGCTCCCGGCGCGGCGGAGATACTTCACCTGCGACGCCACGATGGCGGCGTGGGGCAAGCTCCGGTCGAGGGCGATCCGCAAAGGATCGCGCCCGAGGTTCTCCTCCACCGAACGACGAAACCCGTCGCTCAACAATATTTCCAGATCATCGGTCATGCTCTATCGCGGAAGAATAAATGGCCCGGCGGTTTTGCACGTGGAGCGTGCCCCGAGCCACGCCGTAAAGATAATCATTGCGGCGTAAACCGCGAAAACCATCCACAGCGGCATGGTCCATTCGACGGCCGCTCCCGGCACCGACCCCACCATCTCCACCACCCTGTTTTGAAGCCAGGCCGAGCCGCCGGCAAGCCACCGGAACACGGGTGCGAGAAACCCCGCCGGTACCACGATCCAAAGCAGCGAAAAGCCCACCGTGAGGTACGCCGTGAGGATCACCACAGGGTTGAGCACCAATCCGGCGGGCGAGAACACCCCGAACGTGTGCGACACCAGAGGCATTGTAGCCACCGACGCCACAAAACCCACCAGCAGAGAGCCCCACACCACGTTAAGCAACCTCCAACGACTTGCCACAAGCGAGTAGAGCGGCCGGAACCACGCCATAATGGCCGCCACGGCGACGAACGACAACTGGAAACTTATGTCAAACAGCAGACCCGGCCTCACCGCAAGCATTACCACCGCCGTGCCGCACATGATGTTTGCCGGGCCGCGTGTCTGCGACGTTGCCAGCGCGACCTGTGCACCGCTGAACATGAACGCCGCGCGAACCACCGACGGCGAGCCGCCCGTGAGTGCCGCGTAGAACCAAATCGCGACAACCGCCAACACATTCCCCACGATGTGCCCCCCGCGAACGAGCGGCAGCAGCCACAGCAAAGCGTTGACGATCATGAAAACGATGCCAACGTGAAGACCCGATACCGCCAGCAGGTGCGACGCCCCGGTGCGCGA
The DNA here is from genome assembly GCA_031285485.1 of Alistipes sp. Taxonomy (GTDB): domain Bacteria; phylum Bacteroidota; class Bacteroidia; order Bacteroidales; family Rikenellaceae; genus UBA940. Next base: position 4,455 of record JAITWC010000151.1, on the reverse strand, counting down.
GTAGCTCCGGCGCATGGCGGGCGTTATTCCCGACCTGTCTCCCGTGGTCATTGCCGCCGCCACGGCAATTGCATTCGCCCCATAGCCTTCCGGACCGATAAAAGAACCGCCGTGGGCGTTCCCACTCAGGCGGCGCAGGCGTTCGGTGGCGGCGATTTGCAGATTTTTTGCCCACAGCGCGAGGGATCTCGCTCGTTCGGGCGCCACAGCAGGGTGGCTGTATTGTGTGATGTAAGTGCGGCCGGTGTATCCGCGCGCGCGCATCAGGCGGCTGTAACTGTCGACCGTGTCGGAGACCGGGTTGACGTAACCGCGGAACGTAACCCGGTCGCCAGCCCCGAGGCTCCACATTGTGTCGATCGTGACAAGTAGCCGTTCACGCGCGAGGTGCCAACCGATTTCCGCCGGAGTTGTCTCGTCGGGATGCCAGCGTGTCACCGTGCCCGATGTCGCAGCTCCGCGCTGCCCCTCCCTCACTATGGGCGTATCGGTCAGCACGATCTCCATCCACACCCTTCCGCCCTGGGGTACAACGGGTCGCGGAGTATGTATGCGAGCCAACGTCGCACCGAAAAAAAGAATTGTTAGACAGACATAGAGGGTCAGGAAAGCCGTGCGCCGCCGGATCGCAAGTCCCGCCGTCACTCCACAAACCACCGTCACCACCACGCAAACATGGATGGGCACGGCGACAAGGCTCCCGCAGGCGATCCCCGCCACCATCGGCACCAGCACCCGCAGCATCGGCAGGGTTCGCAGTTTCTCGCTCAGGGTCAGGGCGGCGGACATGATCTACGGTCACCGCCCCCAGTTTTCGCGGTCGAGGGTGCGGTAGTTTATTGCTTCGGCTATGTGGGCGGGGGTGATGTCGGGGGCGTCTGCGGTGGGAACGCACACGGCGGCGCTATCACCCACGGCAGAAAGGTCGGCTATGGTGCGGGCCACCTTGATTATGCGGTCGTAGGCCCTCGCCGACAGCGACAGCCGCTCCATTGCCGTGGCGAGCATTGCCGCCGACTCGCGCGAGAGGCGGCAAAACTCGCGCAGCATCTTGCTGTTCATCATCGCGTTTGTGTGGACGCCGGGACAATCGGCAAACCGCCGCGACTGGATGTTGCGGGCGGCAACCACACGGCGGCGGATCTCGCTGCTCGACTCTCCCGGCGCGGCAGTAGACATCTCCTCCAGCGGCACCGGCACCACCTCGATGTGGAGGTCTATGCGATCCATAAGCGGACCCGAAATGCGGTTGAGATATCGAAAAACCACACCTCCGCCACAAACGCACTCCTTGGTCGGATGGTTGTAAAATCCGCACGGACAGGGGTTCATCGACGCCACGAGCGTGAAGTTGGCCGGATACTCCACGCTGTATTTCGCGCGGCTAACGGAGATGCTCTTGTCCTCCATCGGTTGGCGTAGCACCTCTAAGACCGACCGTCCGAACTCGGGCAACTCGTCGAGAAAAAGTATCCCGTTGTGGGCCAGCGACACCTCACCTGGTTGCGGGTTGGAGCCGCCGCCAATGAGCGCCACCTGCGAGGTGAGGTGATGCGGCGCGCGGAACGGACGCTCGCGGAGCAATCCGCGGCGTGCACCCAGCTTTCCCGCCACGGAGTGTATCTTGGTGGTTTCGAGCGCCTCGTCGAGTGTCATCGGAGGCATTATAGTGGGCATTCGGCGCGCCAGCATCGTCTTTCCGCTGCCCGGTGCGCCTATCATTATGATGTTGTGGCCCCCGGCAGCGGCAATCTCAAGGGCGCGCTTTACGTGGCTTTGACCGCGGACGTCGCTGAAATCTTCGGTGTAGGCGTTCTGCGCGGTTTCAATCTCCGCAGCGCCGGTGTATTGGGGGGCAGGAGCGATCTCCAACTTGCCGTCGAGGAATGCCGACGCCTGTTTGAGGTTTTCGACCCCGATCACTTCGAGGCCCTGCACCACAGCCGCCTCGGGAACGTTCTCCATCGGGACTATCACCCCGCGGAAACCCCCTTTGCGGGCGGCCAGGGCAATGGGCAATACCCCGCGCACGGGTTTTATGGCACCGTCGAGCGACAACTCGCCCGTTATCATGTAGTCGTTCAGTCGATCGGTTGCGATCTGCTCGGTGGCGGCGAGAATGGCCACGGCGATAGGCACGTCGAACGCCGCGCCCTCCTTCCGCACGTCGGCCGGGGCGAGGTTCACCACGAGGCGTTTGCCGGTCATCCGCATGTCACAGTTGATGAAGGCCGACCGGATACGGTCCTGGCTCTCCTTGACGGCACCGTCGGGCAGTCCCACGAGGTACATGCCGATGCCGGACGAAACGGTGGCTTCCACTGCCACCGCCATCGCGTCCACTCCGTAAATTGTTGCTGTGTAGGCTTTAACGAACATTAGGGCTGGTCGGACACCGGAACGCAAGCGGCCCGATGTGTCGTGATTAGTCGCAAAAGTAACAATTTTAGCCGGAATATTCGGCAAGAGCAGAGATTTTCAGAACGGTGCGTCGTCGGCCGGGCCGCGGGGCGGGGTGTAGCTCTCGCGATAACCTCCGGGGCCGTCGTAACCCGTTATGTCGCCGCCGCTGCCACCCGAGCCGCCGTTTATGCCGCTTTCGGACATTTCGTAGTCGTCGGCGTCGTAGTCGAGGAACCGCGCCTGCTCCTTGCGGAACTTGAGGCGCACGGTCTCGGTGGCGCCGTTGCGGTGCTTGGCGATGATGAACTCCGAAAGACCGGGAGGCAGGGGAACATTATCCTCGTCGACCTTCATGCCGAAGTACTCGGGCCGGTGGATGAAGGCCACGATATCGGCGTCCTGCTCGATGGCGCCGCTCTCGCGAAGGTCGCTCAACTGAGGTTTCTTGCTGCCACCGCGCAGCTCCGAGGCGCGGTTCAACTGCGACAGGGCGATGATGGGGATGTTCAGTTCCTTGGCGATAGCCTTGAGCGTGCGCGAGATTCCGGCCACCTCCTGTTCGCGGTTGCCGCGCGTGTCGCCCGAGCCGGTCATCAGCTGAAGGTAGTCGATCACTATGAGCTGAATGTCGTGTTGGGTTTTAAGGCGGCGCGCCTTGGAGCGGAACTCGAAGACGGAGAGCGCGGGGGTGTCGTCGATGTACATGGGCGCGGTCTGGAACGGCTTGATCGACTCCTCAAGGTGCCTCCACTGTTCGGGTGAGAGCCGGCCGGTCTTCACGTTTTTGGTGTCGAGCTGCGACTCGGCCACGATGAGGCGCATCATGAGCTGCGTGGCGCTCATTTCGAGCGAGAAGAAGGCCACGGGCACGTTGTGGTCGAGGGCCATGTTGCGCGCCATCGACAGCGTGAACGCCGTCTTTCCCATCGACGGGCGCGCGGCCACGATCACAAGGTCTGAAGGCTGCCACCCCAGCGTCACCCGGTCGATGCCGACGAAACCGCTCGGCACGCCGCTGAACGCGTCGTCGCTTTTGCTCGCCTCCTCGATCGCCTCCATCGTGCGTCGCAGGATGTCGCCCGAGCTTTGCACCGATCGCTGCATGTGCCCCTCGGAGAGGTGGAATATCTCGTTCTCGGCGAAGTCGATGAGGTCGGTCACGTCGGTGCTCTCGTCGTAGGACCGTTTCTGGATCTCGGTCGATGCGCGGATCAGTTCCCTCTGCACATGTTTCTGGGCGATGATCTTGGAGTGGTACTCGACGTGGGCCGCCGAACCGACACGCTGCGTGAGGCCGGCGAGGAACGTGGCCCCGCCCACCTCGGCCAGCCGACCCTCCTGTTTGAGCCGTTCGGTGACGGTGTAGAGGTCGATCGGCAGCAGTTCGGCCGACAGGCCCTCGATGGCGCGGTAGATCGTGCGGTGGATATCCTTGTAGAACGCGTCGGCGGTGAGGTACTCCTGCACGGCGACTATGCTGTCGCGTTCGAGCATCAGCGCGCCGAGGATCGCCTCTTCCAGCTCCACGGCCTGCGGGGGCACCAGACCTCCCTGTTCGAGCATTTTCCCGTAGGTTTCGCGGTTGCGCTGCGCCGCCCCCGCGCGCCCGGCGCGTCCGTTCCCCGACTGGTTTGCCGTCGGCGGCGTGAATGTGTTCGACATATCTCGGATTGTTATTACCGGGGTAAAGGTACGGAAATCCGCACCGGCCGCGGCGAAAAAAACATTGACAGAATTATCAACACACGGTGTTGAAACGTTGTTACTATCCGGTCGGCCCGCCCCGCCCCGCGTCTGTCGCGGCGCCGTCCGTGGACGAAACCGTTTCCGAGACCTCTTTCGCCCCGTCGTCCGTGGACGAAACTATTTCCGAAGCCTCTTTTGCCCCGTCGTCCGTGGACGAAACCGTTTCCGAGGCCTCTTTCGCCCCGTCGTCCGCGGACGAAACCGTTTCCGAGGCCTCCCCCACCCCGCCGTCCGCGGACGAAACCGTTTCCGAGGCCTCCCCCACCCCGCCGTCCGCGGACGGCGCCTGACGAGGCACGGGCGAAG
>JAITWC010000104.1 GCA_031285485.1 Alistipes sp. | reverse complement strand
GAGGAGTCGGAGAAAGAGATCGCCGCACGGGAAAAGAGTATGAAAAAGATACTCTCGGCCGAGCAGTTCGCCAAATGGCAGAAGATGGATGTGGAACGCCGCCGCGACGATATGCGCCGACAGTTCGACCGTCAAGCTATGCCATCCGGTAAATTCGACCGCGAGGCGATGCCTGCGCGTCAATAATTTGCATACCTTTGCCGTAGCTCCGTATCCGGCCCACGAACGATTCGGGCGGATGCGGAGCTACCATGCCGTTATGGTCACAGTATGAATCGATTTAAAGGAAACAGGCTACCGAACCTCGTCTACGCCATAGTTTGGCTCGTGGTGTTCATGCTTCCCGTGGGGGTGCATTACCAGAGCGGCGAATTGTCGTGGGGGCGCGTGTGGCTGTTCTGGATGCGGGTGGTGCCGTTTTTCGTGCTATTCGTGGTCAACAACTGCGTGCTTGTCCCGCGGCTGATGTCGCGCAGGCGTTGGGGGTGGTACGTGGCGGCGTTGGTGGCGACGATCTTCGTGCTCTTCTCCGTCGTTCAGCCGTTTCTGGCGCACAACGCGCTGGAGCAGGCTATTACGCGCGAGATAGGCGCACCGCCCCCGATGCATGGCAAACCTCCGATGGGACGGATGCCGATGATGCTTAACGACTGGTTGGTGGCGGTGCTCGTGGTTGGGTTCAACGTGGCCATACGTTACATTTTCAAGTCGATACGCGACGAGGAGCAGATCCGCGAGCTTGAGGCCCACCGCCTGCAAGCCGAGCTGAACTACCTGAAGGCGCAGATAAACCCCCACTTCTTCATGAACACCCTCAACAACATCCACGCCCTGATAGACATAGACTCCGAAAAGGCCAAGGAGAGCGTCATAGAGCTATCCAAGATAATGCGTTACGTGCTCTACGAGGCCGACAAGTCGGACATTATGCTGTCGCGCGAAGTGGTGCTCATCGAGAACTACATCAGCCTCATGCGCATACGCTTTTCGGACGAGATAGACATCCGCGTAGCCCTGCCCGACCCCGTGCCGGAGGTCAGGGTGCCGCCCATGCTGCTCGTTACGCTGGTCGAGAACGCCTTCAAACATGGCATCAGCTACCGCCGCGACTCGTTCATCCACATCTCGCTCGCGGTCGCGGAGGGACGTCTGGCCTACCGGGTGGAGAACAGCGTGGGCGAAACGGCCACAGAAAAACCGGGCGTGGGCATGGAGAACATGCGCAAGCGTCTGGGGCTGCTCTTCGGCGAACAGGGCTACGCGCTCATTGTCCGCCGCACGATGGAGAAACACAGTGTCACACTCGAAATACCCGTACAGCAATGAAGATGCGCTGCGCCGCGATAGACGACGAACCGTTGGCCCTAAAACAGATCGTGGGCTACATCGAACGCACGCCGTTCCTTGAGCCGGCCGCGGCGTGGCCCGGGGCGGTGGAGGCGGTCGGCGAGTTGGCCTACCGGGAGATCGACCTGCTGTTCGTCGACATAGACATGCCGGGACTGAGCGGGTTGGACTTCGTGCGCTCGCTCCCCGTGGCCCCGATGGTGGTCTTCACCACGGCCTACTCGGAGTACGCGGTGGAGGGGTTCCGCCTCGACGCCACCGACTACCTGCTCAAGCCGATCGGCTATCCCGACTTCGTGCGCGCGGCCGAGAGGGCCTGGCGCAGGTTCAGGCAGGTGGCGACGGCGCGCGACATGGGCCACTCGGGCCACGGGGCTGACGGAGTACACGGGAGCTACGAAGGCCTCGCGCCCTCTGACCGCCCCGACCGCATATTCGTCAAGTCGGAGTACAGGACGGTGCCCGTGGAGGTGGCCGCCATAAGCCACATCGAGAGCATGGGCGAGTACATGCGCATCCACGTAGTGGGTAAGGCGCACCCGATAACGACCCTCGGCAGCATTCGCTCGATGGCAGAGCGGCTGCCCGCGGCCGACTTCATGCGCGTACACCGCTCCCACATCGTGAACCTGCGCCGCATGGCCGCCGTCGAGCGGGGAGTGATAATCACCGCGGACGGCACGCGCATACCCGTTGGCGAGCAGTACCGTGAGGAGTTCAGAGGCTACATGGAGAGGAACACCTTCTCGAAGTAACGCGGGGGCTACAAAACTTTGCGGGAAGTCTTCCGAAACAGGCAAGACTTCCCGCAAATCTGTTTATCAGCTCACCGCGTCAGCGTATTGAGGAGCTCGTGACGCTCACCTGAAGGGTGTCGCAATTTGCGCCGGTGAAGATGCCGTAGCCGCCGTCCACATTGGCGTGTATCTCGGTGAGTGTCTGTGAGGTGTCGCCCGAGGTCGAGTAGAGCAGCGCGTACTCGGGGCGCATGCGGATGAGTATCACGTTGTGGCGGCCGTAATAGGAGAACGACATCTGCGACAACATGGCCGATGTGCCCTGCGTCGGCTCGACGCGGAACGACGGGCGCGGCCAATCCTCGTCCACCTCGTCTTCGTCGAAGATGGGGCGCGGGTTAGTCTCGACGTTCTCCACGGACAGCATGTAGTAGTCGCCCTCGGGGTTGTCCCACGTTATCTCGGCACCCTGATTTCCGAATCCGCCCTGTCGCGTGGAGCCGGGGAAACCCATCGCCGTGATTACCGTCCGCGACGTGGCCATGCCCGTCGGTTTCGCGGGAATCTCGGTGGTGGCGGTCACACTCTCGCCGTTGTAGGGCATCCGCAGGGAGTAGGTGTGCCCCGCGGCGACGCGCATGGCATCGGTCGAGTAGAGGCCGTCTCCCCGCGGGGAGAGCGCTACGCTTTCGTCCGTCGTGTCGTCCGTGACGGTAACGGTCAGTGCGTTTACATCCTCATCGGAGTACACGGCGTCGTCGCGAAAGGCGATGAGTTTGGAGACCCTGACCTCGGGCGCGTGGTCGGCGTAGAGGTAGGCCTGCACCACCGCCTTGTCGCGGAATTCGGCCACGAGCGTGGGCTGGCATCCCGCCAAAACGGTGAGGGCGGCCGTCATGACAATATATCGTTTCATACTCAAAATCTTAGGGACAGTGTGAGGTTCGGAGTGATGCTCAGGTAGTTGATGTTGCTTTCGAGGATTTGGCCGTCCACCACCTCGAATTTTTTGGCGCTCACGTTGCGGCGGTTGTAGGCGTTGAAGAGCGACACGCCGACGGACTGCGACCGCCCGCGCGAGCCGAACATGTCGAAACGGAACGAGGCCGCAAGATCGAGGCGGTGGTAGTCGGGCAGGCGGAAGTTGTTCTTGTCGCTCACGGCGAAGTAGGTGCCCGTCGAGCCGTCGGCGAGTTCGAGGTTGTAGCCGCCGAGCGGCGCGGTGTAGTGCCGCCCCGTGGAGTATATCCATGTGGCCGAGAAGTCGAGGTTGCCGAGTTTGTAGACCCCCACGGCCTTGAACTCGTGGGTTATGTCCTGCGCGGCGGGGAAGTATTTGTCCGACTGCCCCGGGAAGCGGTTCTTAACCTCGCCGAGGGTGTAGCTTAGCCAGCCGCTGAACGCTCCCGCCTTCTTCTGCGCGAGAAATTCAACGCCCGTGGCGTAGCCGTCGCCCGTGAAGAACTCCTCGGTGGCCTCCATGCTGCCGCCTCGGCCGCCGAAGCCGCCACCCGAGGCGAGCGACCGCTCGAAACGCATGGTGTACTCGGTGATGTCGCGGTTGCGCTTGTAGTATCCCTCGACGCTGAACAGGTAGTCGGGCAGGTCGTAGTTGAGGCCGAGGTTGAAGTGGGTCGAGTTGCTGACCGGAATGTCGGTGCCGTTCGAGAGTATCCAGAAGTCGGTGTTGCCCGACATGACGTCCTCGCGCGTGACGCGGTTGGCGAACTGATAGTAGAGCCCCGTGGCGCCGTTGAGCGTCAGGCGCGGAGCGAGGGTGAGGCTGGCGGCGAGACGCGGCTCGAAGTATGGTTTGGTAGTGTTGCCGAACCACGTCGCGCGCAAGCCGGGGGTGAGAGTCAACTTGCGATTCGCAAGGCGCACCTTGTCCTGAAGGTAGACCCCGCCCATCGCGGCGTTGTCGTTCTTGTCCACCAACTTGAGGGTGTCGCTCTGGGCGTAGCTGTACCGGATGTCGTAGCGCGTGCCGAACGCGCCGAACTCCAGTGTGTTGCGCTCGTCGAGCTCGTACTTGAATGCGGCGTTGAGGCTCAGGTCGCGCAGGTTGTTGTCCTCGATGATCCCGCTCCGGATGGTGGTCTCGGTGTCGTCTTCCTCGTCGGTGACGGTTATTTTGCGGCTCTCGTCGCGGTCGCTGTAAAAGTTCGAGTAGCTGGCTACTATGGTTGAGGTCAGGCGCGGGTTCACGCGGCGCGTCCAGCGGCCGCTCAGCCCGAAGTTGCCGTAGCGCGTGTAGTCGCTGTTGTCCATCGACAGGCCGCGACCGCCGCCACCAAAGCCTCCACCGCCGCCGAAACCGAACGTCGGGGTGTTGTCCAGAAAGTCGGTGCCGTTGAACACGCTCAGAGAGAGGATGTCGCGCTGCGTGACGTTCCACGTCACCTTGCCGTTGATGTCGTAGAAGTAGGACTTGGGGCCGCCGTCTGAATTTCCCGGCCGCCCGGGCATTCCCGGCATCGAGCCGCCCTGTTCGGTGGAGGTACCCTCGTCTGCCCCCTTCTGGCCCGAGATGCGGCTGTACAGCCATCCCTGATAGGAGCGGCGAAAGGCGAGGAGCGTAGTTACTTTCTTAGCGATCGGCACTTCGAGGAAGGCGTTGACGCTCAGCAGGCTCAGGTCGCCGCCGCCACTCACCTTACGTTCGTTGCCGTCCTTGCCCGTTATCTCGGTGACGCTCGACAGACGGCCGCCCCACTTCGGCTCGAAGCCTCCCTTGTAGAGTTGCACATCCTTGATGGCGTTGGAGTTGAAGGCGCTGTAAAAGCCGTAGAGGTGGTCGACGTAGTAGACCGTGAAGCCGTCGTAGACTATCAGGTTCTGGTCGGGCGTGCCGCCGCGCACGTACATGCCCGACGAGTTCTCGTTCGACGCGCTCACCCCCGGCATCAGCTGAAAGGAGCGCATGATGTCCTTCTCGCCGATGTTGGGCAGGAATTTGAGCGCGGCGGGCGACATTTTGATCTTCTGCTCGGCCACGGACTGTTCGAGCGCCTTGTCGTCCTTGCGGCCGTAGACGAACACCTCGGCTATCTGTTGCTTTTGGGGTTCGAGCTCGATGCGCATGGACGGGTTTTCCTCCGACGGCTCCAACGCGACTGTCCGCTTGAGATAGCCGAGGTACGAAACCGTTATCTCCACGTTGTCGGCGGGCACGCCGTGCAGCGTGAAGCGGCCGTTGGCGTCGGTGATCGTACCGTTCGTGGAGCCCTCGACCGCGATCGTGGCGTAAGGGATGCGCTCGCCGCTGTCGGTGTCGGCCACCTCGCCCGTGAGGGTGAAGTCGCGCTTGACGGCTGCGGTGGCCACGCGAGCCTCGCGCTTTTCTTCGACCACAGTCTCGATGGCCTGCGTGTTACCCGCCATGAGGCGTGCGAGGTGGTCGGTGTCGCGCGCGATGTAGATGAAGCCGTCAGGGGC
>JAITWC010000065.1 GCA_031285485.1 Alistipes sp. | reverse complement strand
AACCGCAACCCGCCGCGCGACCCCGCCGTGCGCACTCCCCGATCCAACGTTTGGGTCGGTCGGTAACGATCGGTAACGGTGCGTCGAACGCGGCCGGGGTGGTCGTCGCATCCGCGATTTGCCTGTTGCCCGAGATTGGGCAACAGGCAAATCGACCGAAAAGCCCCTTGCCGGAACTCCGGCAACAACGAAATAGACCGGAATGGCACTTGCCGGAACTTCGGCAACAGCAAAATCACCCGAAAACATGCTTGCCGGAACTCCGGCAACAACCAAATCGCCCGGAAATGTACTTGCCGGAACTTCGGCAACAACGAAATCGACCGGAATAGCACTTGCCGGACTTCCGGCAACGACGAAATCACCCGAAAAGCCCATTGCCGGAACTTAGGCAAACGAGCAACAGAGGTGCGAGGCTCATCGAGGGAGGCCCGCGGGTCGCCGCGACAGCGGCGGGGCGGGAAAAGCCGACCGGGGTAACGACAAACGAACCCTCGCCGGCGCTTGCCAGGCTCAGGGCAAGCGCCGGCGAGGGCCGGTTGATGATCGCAAAAACTGAGGCTGCGCGAAACGCCCGTCGTGCGGCCTCAGTTTTTGGTCGATTCGGGGGCGCCGAGGTAGGAGGGCTTCAGTCCGCCCAGATCGAGCATGAGACGCTGGAGCACGAGGCCCGAGTCGAGGAAACGGACGCGGACGGTGTGGCGGCCGGGCGCGGTGACGGTGTGGCGTGTGGAGGTGCGGATTATCGCCTCGCCCTGCCACCGGCCGAGTTCTCCGCGGTAGTGGCCGTTGATGTTGACGACCTGCTCGGGGCCGCCGTCCACCGACACGGCGTAGCGCAGGCCCCGGTTGCCGTTGAAGTTGAGCGTGGGCGACCACAGCATCACAAGTTCGGCGTCGCGGCCGGCGGCGGGCACGGTGGCGGTCTCCATCTCGTATTCGAGGTACATCGCGGCGGGGTCGTCGGCCAGCGTCACGGCGGCGGGGGTGGTCGTCATGCCGCCCTCGGTGCGCCCTATCCACGGCACCCGGGTGAACTCCGCCGCCGGGCCGCCCACCGCGCGGGAGTAGTGGTGCGACTCGATGGCGACGTAGCCGTCGGCCTCGACGAAGACGCCCGCCCCCGGCGCCCCCTCGGGCACGTAAGTCACGGTGGGCATGGTCTGCACCCGCGGCTCCTGCCACATCCGGTAGCCGATGTGTTTCTGGTCGGCGAAGTGGTTCCACTTGCCGCCCGACATCACCCGGTTGTAGTGGTGGGTGAGCACCGAGTCGCGGCCGTAGAGCTTCTTCACCTCGTCGGCCCAGCGGTTGGCGGCGGGATCGGCGGCGGCGGCCAGCTTTCTGTTCATCGCCGCGGCGTAGTACATCTCGTAGAGGTTGGCGCACGCCTGTATGGGCCACAGCACGAGCTGGTCGAAGGCGTCGCGCGAGGCGGCCGGGATCAGGTAGTAGAGCCTGAGCGCGTCGGCGGCCAGGTCGGTGTACTCGCGGGTGACGCGCTCCCACTCGCCGTAGTTGTCGAGCGAAAATGTGTCGCTGTCGAGCAGCTCGGGGGTGCGGCGGTGGTTGAAGTAGGTGTACTGGTTGATGAGGCGCGCCGCCTCCGCGCCGTGTTCGGCGCCGAACTGCTGCGTCGCGAACCTCACCGTGTGGTCGTAGACGTTGCCGGCGTTGAAGCGCGCCGGATCCCACGCCATTTCGAGGAAGAAGTCTATCGGATACTCCATCGGCTTGAGGTCGCCCACGTTCACGACCCACAGTTTGGTCACGCCGTACTCGTAGCAAAGGTTCATCTGCTCCCAGATGCGGTGCGCCTGCGACACGTTGAGCCACTTGTAGTTGCGCGGGCCGCCCACGTAGTCGAAGTGGTAGTACATGCCGTAGCCGCCGCTGCGGGGACGGGCGCCGGGTTCGGGCAGTTTGCGCACGTTGCCCCAGTTGTCGTCGCACAGCAGCAGCGTCACGTCGTCGGGCACCCGCATCCCCTGGTCGTAGTACTCCTGCACCTCCTTGTAGAGGGCCCACAGTTGGGGCGTCTCGGCGGCGGGCCGTCCGGTCACCTGTTCTATGATGCGGCGCTGGTTGCGGACGATGCGTTCGAGCAGTGCGATGTTGGTGTCGCGGCTCATGGCCTCGTCGCCGTCGCCCCTCATGCCGAGGTTCACGAAGTCGCCCGTGTGTTTCATCCTCTCGACCCCCTCGCGCCAGAACGCGTCGAGCGTTCGCCGGTTCTTCTCGTAGTCCCACGGGCCGGTGCCGTAGCGTGTCCACTCCTTCTGCGAGCGGTTCATGGGCTCGTGGTGGGTGAGGCCGATCACGATGCCCGCCTGGTCGGCGAGGACGCTGTTGAGCGGGTCGTCGTCGTAGAATGCGGCGTCCCACATGGCGGGCCAAAGGAAGTTGGCCTTCAGGCGGAGCAGCAGCTCGAACACGCGCGAGTAGAACCTGCTGTTGTAGCCGCCGTAGTTCTCGTTCACCCAGCCGGTGAGCGCCGGGGCCTCGTCGTTGAAGAATATGCCGCGGTACTCCACCACCGGCTCGCCCCCGGTGTATTCGCCGGGCAGGACGCTCACCGTGTCGCGGCGGGTGACGGGCACGTCGGCCCACCAGTACCACGGCGACACACCCATCTGTTCGGAGAGTTCGTATACCCCGTAGCTCGCGCCGCGCTTGTCGCTGCCTGCTATCACCAGCGCGCGCTCGATGCCGGGCAGGGGCTGCGAGACGGTCTTGATGACGAACTTCTCGCGTTTGCCTTCGAGGGCGGCCCGGTCGATGTGTCCGCCTTCGATCACACGGTCGAGCATCGGGCTGTTGCCCAGCACGCCCACGATGATGACTGTGGAGGCGGTAGTGGGCCGTCCCTCGAAGATCATCACGTGTGCGGCGGTGCCGGTGACACGTTCGAAGTCGGCGGCAAGGTTGAAGGCGTCGGTCTTGGTTCCCGGCTCCGCGAATTTGTCGACGTAGATCGGCACCACTTCGCCTCCGGTAGCGAGAGTGAGCGCCGCGTCCGGCCGGTCGAAAGATACGAATTGTTGCGCCCCGAGTGGGGGAACCGCCCCGGCGAGTATGAATACCGCCACGAGCGAGAGGGAGAGAAATTTGCTTTTCATGTAATTTGGTATGGGCTTAAGGTAGTTTGTTGGTTTGAGCGGCAAAACGCCGCAGGCGGCACAAAGGTAATCAAAAAAAGTACGCCTCCCGTTTGGATTTTCCAGTGATAAGTGTTAGTTTTACACTCAAAACCATAAAATACCATGAAAAACAGAATTTCGACCCTGCTTGTAGCCGCCATCTTGTTCACTTCGTGCGGCAACGAACCCACCCCCGCACTGACCCTGTCGGGTCTCGATCCGGCGCGCTTCCAGACCGAGGTCGACGCCATACCCGTGGCACTCTACACACTGAAGAACGCCTCCGGCATGGAGGTGTGCGTCACCAATTTGGGCGGCCGCATAGTGTCGGTGATGGTGCCCGACCGCGACGACGTGATGCGCGACGTGGTATTGGGCTTCGACAACATCGAAGACTATATAAACATCGACAACAACCTCGGTGCAGCCATAGGCCGCTACGGCAACCGTATAGGTAGCGGCCGGATGGTGATCGACGGACAGGAAATTCAACTTCCTCGCAACAGCGGCGGACACACGCTGCACGGAGGTGCGGGCGGATGGCACACAAAACCGTTCACAGCCAACCAGACCGACGACTCGTCGCTCGAACTCACCATCGTCTCGCCCGACGGCGACCACAACTTCCCCGGAACGGTGACCGCAAAGGTGACCTACACCGTCACACCCGACAACGCCATCGACATCAAGTACAGCGCCACCACTGATAAACCCACAGTGATAAACCTCACCAACCACTCGTACTTCAACCTTTCGGGCGACGCCAACCGAACTATCACCGACCACACGCTGTGGCTCGGCGCGAGCGGCTTCACTCCCGTCGACGGCACCCTCATCACCACGGGCGAAATAGCTCCGGTGGCCGGAACGCCGATGGATTTCACGACCCCGAAAGAGATAGGCCGCGACATGCTCAACTTCGACTACGAACAGCTCAAGAACGGTAACGGCTACGACCACAATTGGGTACTGGACGCCGCGGGCGACATATCGAAAGTGTCGGCACGCCTCATCTCACCCACCACCGGCATAACAATGGAACTGTACACCAACGAACCGGGAGTACAGGTATACACCGGCAACTTCCTCAACGGAACGATGACCGGCAAGGGCGGCGTAACCTACCAGCTTCGCACCGCCATCTGCCTCGAAACTCAGCACTATCCCGACAGCCCCAACAAACCCGAGTGGCCCAGCGCGATCGTGCGGCCGGGACAGACCTACTCAAGCGAGTGCATATATAAATTTTCGGTGCAGTAAACGCGGTGGTACACTATTCGGGAGCGCCGTCGTTTCTTGTGGCGGTGGACTCCATAATATTCGGTTTCCACGAGGGAGAACTCAACCTGTTGGTGCTGAAACGCAACTTCGAACCTGCCAGTGGCCGCTGGTCGCTCATGGGTGGGTTCGTGCAGGGGAGCGAGAGCGTCGATGAGGCGGCGGCAAGGGTTCTGGCCGAGTTGACGGGGCTGGAGAGGGTGCATATGGAACAGGTGGGCGCGTTCGGAGAAGTGGAGCGCGACCCCGGCCAAAGGGTCGTATCGGTGGCCTACTACGCGCTCATAAATATAGAGGAGAGCGACCGTGAACTCGTCAGGCAACACAACGCCCACTGGGTGAGGGTAGACGAGTTGCCGCCCCTGATCTTCGACCACCAACGGATGGTGGAACGGGCGCGGGAGATGCTGAAACGCAAGGCGTCGACCGAACCGATCGGGTTCAACCTGCTGCCGAGGCTGTTCACGCTGTCGATGCTGCAAAGCCTCTACGAGGCGATCGACAAACGCAACTTCCGCAAGCGGGTGGCCGAGATGGGTTACATCGAGAAGACCGGCAAGATCGACAAAACGGGATCGCGTCGGGGGGGGGCGGCGCTCTACACGTTCAACGAAAAGGCTTATCTGAAAGCCCCCAAGTTTAAACTTTAACAACGAACACCTATGCTCGAACAACTGAAAGAAAAAGTGTACCGCGCCAACCTCGATCTGGTGAAGCACGGTCTTGTGATATTCACCTGGGGCAACGCCTCTGCCATCGACCGCGAGAGCGGCCTGGTGGTTATCAAACCGAGCGGCGTGGAGTACGACTCGATGAAGGCGGCCGACATGGTGGTGGTCGATCTCGACGGCCGTGTGGTGGAGGGGAGCCTGAAACCCTCGTCGGACGCGGCCACCCACCTTGTGCTTTACCGTGCCTTCCCTGCGATCGGGGGCGTGGTGCATACCCACTCGACGTGGGCCACGGCGTGGGCGCAGGCAGGCGGCGACATTCCCAACATCGGCACGACCCACTCCGACTACTTCCACGACGCGATCCCCTGCACGAGGGCGATGACGGCCGCCGAGGTGGAGGGTGAATACGAACGTGCGACGGGCGATGTGATAGTCGAACGGTTCGGCAAACCCGGAGCACCCGGCAGCCTCGACCCCGTGCATACCCCCGGCGTGTTGGTGAAGAACCACGGGCCGTTCTCCTGGGGCCGCAACGCCGCCGACGCCGTTCACAACGCCGTGGTGATGGAGCAGGTTGCCAAGATGGGCGCCATCTCGCGGATGATCGACCCGAACCTCGCCATGAACCCGCTGCTGGTCGAGAAACACTTCAACCGCAAACACGGGCCGGGAGCATACTACGGACAGAAGAAATAACACCGCACCAAATTAATCTAACCTGAAAAATATTAATCGACATGAATTGGAGATCATTTGAATTTATCTGGCTCGACTGGGTGGTAATCGCGGTCGGGATTGCGGCCGTGACGTGGGCCGTGTGGCGCTCTATCGCCAAGGACAAGCGCGCCATGAAAGGCGCTAGCAGCGAGGACTACCTCTTCGGCAAGGGCGAACCGTGGTGGATAATCGGCGCGGCGATCTTCGCGGCCAACATCGGCTCGGAGCACCTGGTGGGTCTGGCCGGCACGGGCGCGAAATCGGGTGTGGGAATGGCTCACTGGGAGATGCAGGGATGGATGATCCTGATCCTCGGGTGGCTGTTCGTGCCTTTCTACCAGCTGCTCAACAACAAGATGGGCAAGATCATCACGATGCCCGACTTCCTGAAGTACCGCTACACCCCGCGGACGGGATCGTGGCTGTCGATCATCACTCTGATCGCCTACGTACTGACGAAAGTGAGCGTGACGGCCTTCACCGGCGGCATCTTCATGGAGAGCCTGCTGGGACTTCCGTTCTGGTACGGTGCCATCGGGCTGATCGTGCTCACGGGCATCTTCACGGTTCTGGGCGGCATGAAGGGGGTAATGACCCTTTCGGCGATCCAGACTCCGATACTTATCATCGGATCGTTCCTGGTGCTGTTCCTCGGCCTTGCGGCCCTTGGGGGCGGCAGCGTCGGCGATGGCTGGGCGGCCATGATGGAGTTTGCCAGGACGCAGAACGTGGGGGCCGACGGAGTTGCCCACGGCACGCAGCACATGTTCCACTTCGACAAGGCCGACCCGCTTTACGGCGAGTATCCGGGCATTTGGGTGTTCATCGGCGCGTCGATCATCGGTTTCTGGTACTGGTGCACCGACCAGCACATCGTGCAGAGGGTGCTCGGGCAGCAGAAGGGCGAATCGAACGAGGTGGTCATGGCCCGCGCCCGCCGCGGTTCGGTGGCGGCCGGTTACTTCAAACTGTTGCCGGTGTTCATGTTCCTCATCCCGGGCATGATCGCGGCGGCTTTGGCTGCGCGTCCCGACAGCGGGTTCACTCTCGACAATCCCGACACGGCGTTCGGCTCGATGGTGAAGTTCGTGCTTCCGGCGGGTGTGAAGGGGATCGTGACGATCGGTTTCATCTCGGCTCTGGTGGCGTCGCTGGCGGCGTTCTTCAACTCGTGCGCCACGCTCTTCACGGAGGACTTCTACAAGCCGATGTTCAGGAACAAGAGCGAGACGACTTACGTCGCCGTGGGCCGCATCGCCACTGTCATCGTTGTGATACTGGGTATCGTGTGGATTCCGATCATGATGTCGCTCGGCTCGCTGTACAGCTACTTGCAGGGCATCCAGTCGCTGCTTGCCCCGGCCATGGTCGCGGTGTTCGCGCTAGGCATATTCTCCAAGCGGATCACCCCGAAGGCGGGTGAGTGGGGGATGATCGGCGGTTTCGCCGTTGGGATGGTTCGTTTGCTTACCAACATTTTCACCGACACCGGCGCGAAGGCGATGAGCGGCTGGCTTTGGGAGTCGACCGCGTGGTTCTGGCAGACCAACTGGTTGGTTTTCGAGATCTGGCTGTTGGTGTTCATCGTTGTGCTGATGATCGTGGTGTCGCTGTTCAC